>JAWLHD010000220.1:0-6841 GCA_041690555.1 Anaerohalosphaeraceae bacterium | reverse complement strand
TCTCTGTAGGTGTCGACGTCGGGGTATCCGTCTGAGGTTGGGGTTGCGGCGTATCTTGCGGGTCCGGTTGGGAATGCGGATTGGGCCTGGAGCTTACGGAGGATGCTCATGTCGGCTGGGGGCTGAGGGGCGGGGATCATTAGCGGCGGGTTTTTGCCGTTTCCTTCGCGGCGGATAGACCAGCCGCCGTGGTACGTGTCTTCGGCGTCGGTGAGCGACGGGGTTCGCGGCGACGCGGCGTTGTTGCGGTTGGCGAGTGTGAAGTTGCGGTCGGGGGCGGGCTGGACGAAGCCGAGGAGGAATGCGTAGCGTTTGTCTTTGCGGAATCTCGGGGCGTCGGGGGCTGCGAAAGCGAACCTGAGATATGTGAGGCGGGCATCGCCTTCAGCGGCAAGGTCGGGCAGGGCTGCGCCGGCAAAGACTCGTATGGGGAGGTATTGCACGCCGGTGATGAAGTCGTCGCAGCGGTGGTTTGCGGAGAAGCCGTGTTTGGCGGCGGCGCCGGGGGGCGTGGCGTTGTCGTCGATGACGGGGGCGCCTTTGACTTCGAAGAACTGTACGAAGACCTCTGCGTTTGCGGCGCCGGGGAGGAAGGCGAGATAATCGTTGCCGGTGCGGAGGATGATGGCGTCGAGTGTGAAGTCGCATGGGGCGGTGAAGACCTGGCCGAGATCGCGTGCGCGTCGGAAGTAGCCTTTGTCTTTCCATACGAGCGGGGCTTCGCTGCGTATTGATGTATTGCCGCCGAGGTCGGCGGCGAGTTGGGAGATGATGACCCGGTCAGCGTCGGCGGCGAGGAGGGTGCGGAGTTTTTCCCACTTTTCAGGTGTTCCCTGCTGTTCATGGCGGGATGACAGGCCGGGAGAGAGCTTGCCGAGGGACGTTACGGCGAGGGCGGGATCGGCGGCGGCTGGGGACGTTGGCGCGGCGAGTGTGGCGAGTACGAGGGAGATGCAGAGGCGGCAGAATGTCGGTGTTTGTGCAGCTTTTCTGGGTTTTGTTTTCATGGTGGGATGATAGCAGAGGCGGAGACGGGGTGCAAGGCGGGGAATGAGGGGGATTTTGTGAGCGTGGTTATGGTTGCGGGCTAAGGTACGGGGAGCGGCCGATTGGAGGCGTGGAACCGGCGGCGCTTCCGTGCGGGGGGAAACTGTGGATTGGGGAGGTCTGGATCGCACAAAATGCGCTTGCACTATCCTGCTATCCGGGCTGAAAATAAAATTTTTATGTCTTTGGAGGGCAAGGGTTTAGCGTTTTGCACCGGCGGAAAAATCGCACGAAACGCGCAAGTTCGTGCTAATAGGGAGGGGCGTTTTTTTGGTTTGAGGAGTAAGGAGGGTGGTTATGAGGCGATGGTTACTGGCGGGATTGTTGGCGGCTGCGTTGTGGTTGGTTAACGACGGGGCTGCAGGAGGTCCGGACGGCGGCGCAGTCGAGGGCCTGGGTGAGCCGGGCGGCGAGTCCGGCTGTGGCGGGCTGGTCGAGGGGGATTTTGAGTTGGATCGTGTCGCCCTGGGCGGGCGGAGCGGATTGGGCAGGCATCCTACTTCAGGCACCCTACTGCCGGCTTTGACGGCCTTGCCGGGCGAGGATTTATTGCTTGAATCATGGGCGGTCATGTGCATCATATCGTCCGGCGGTGTCGGCGACGGCCTGAAAGCAGACTTCGGCGGGAGGCGATTTGTATCCGGCCGACTAATACAAGGCGTGTACAATACCGACATGTCAGGCATGGAAGCTCAACCGGAACCAGCGGAAAGACGCAAATGAACAAGGCCAGGATCAAACACATGCCCTTGTGCCGCTGCAAGGCCATTTACAGTTTCATAGCGGCGGCAGTGCTTTATATCGTGCTGGCCTGCTACTACCTGCACCCGGTCAAGAGCCCAGGGGGGCCGCAAACGGTCATCGCCGCCACCTGGGTCGCCGGGGCTACGGGGTGCTTTGTTCTGAGCCGCCGATGGATCGCAGCGTTTGCTGCATCGCTTTTGGCGGGTGCGATATACGGTTTTGGTCCGTTCGCGCTGGGTTTTGCGGCGTATCATCCGCTTGCGGGCGTACCGCTGGCATTCGTTCCCTGGCTGTTCTGTCCGGCGGCTTTTTGGCGAAAATGGCGGCCGTCGGTGAGCCGCCGCCTCGCCAAGACGGGAGCCTTGGCGGGCAGCAGCGTCACGGCGGTTCTCTGCTTGCTGCCTTTTTGCGGCATAGTGGGGTTTTTCTGGCTGTGCGGCAGGCCGGAGATTGGACCTGTGTTTCCCATGCCGGTTAGCCTGAGGCTTGAGCCGGACAAGCTGGCGGGTCTGGCGGCACCGCTGACGATGCGGCCTCACGATTTCATTTTGAGCTTCTACCATGTCCCGCTGGCGGCACTAGCGATGGGGCTGTGCATTTTCTTCGAGTCGCGCCGGCATGCAGTGCTGGTGCCGGTGGGTGCGGCGGCAGTGCTGTCATTTGCCGGTCCTTTGGCGCAGGTGAGCCCTATTGTCTGGGCACTGATACCGGTGCTTTTCGGGTCGATTGTCATAGGCCTTGGGGCGGAGGGTCTGGCATGGGCGGGTCCGAGCGACGGGAAATGGCTTTTGTTCTGTGCGGCGGCGGTTGCAATTGTGGCGGGTGCATGCCTGTATCTGAGTTTTACCGATGGGATGATATATCGCCGCACGGCGATTCTGCACGCCGGCGGATTGCTTTCGGTGGGGGTTATATTTGCTTTGACGAGGGCGGAGCTGCGCCTGCATCTGCTTCGATGGCTACTGCTTGGTGCGACGTTGGGAGCGGACATGCTGGGCAGCGGCAAATACCTCGCCGACAAAGTTCTGTAACGGCGATGCCGCGGCGGATTATTGTCAAAGAGTGATGTATTGTCTTGCCGATGTATTGCAAAAGCGTCAGGCGGCTGGACGGAGCGGCATAACGGACTTGCGGAGCAACACGAAAAGGTGTGATCTACGTATGGGTGAGCATAAGCTGCAGATTATCAGAAGACCGAGGCTCGACCAGCCGCGGATGTTGATGGGTTTTTCGGGCTGGATGGACAGCGGCGACGTTTCGACCGGGACGGTGAACTGGCTGACGGCGTATCTTGGGGCGGAGAAGTTCGCGTATATCGAGCCGGAAGGATTCTACATTTACAACTTTCCGGGCACTATGGAGATGAGCAGCCTCTTCAGGCCTTACACTCGGATCGTGAGCGGACGGATACGCAGCTATGGACTGCCTGAGAACGTTTTCTATTGCAGTCGGGCAAACGACCTGGTTCTGTTCAGCGGCAAGGAGCCGAATCTCAACTGGCAGAGCTTCGCGGAACTGGTATTCGCGGTGTGTTCGGATCTTGACATACGCGAGATATACTTTGTGGGCAGTGTCGCGGGCCTTGTGCCGCATACGCGTGAGCCCCGGATATTCTGCAGCGTCTCGGATGATAACCATAAAGTCCGGCTGGCTGGTCACGGGGTGAAGTTTACGGATTATGAGGGGCCGGCAAGTTTCATTACTCACCTCGAGGTGGAGGCTACGCGGCACAACGTAAGCGTGGCCAGTTTTGTCGCGTCGGTGCCTGCATACGTCCAGGGCGAGAATCCAAAGTGTATCGATGCGGTTCTGAAGATGCTCAAAGTCGTCCTGGACCTGGACGTGGAACTGGAAGGTATGCGGCAGTTGAGCGACGAATTCGAGAAACGGCTGACGATTGCGGCCAGGGAGATGCCGGAACTGGCCGAGACGATTGAGAAGCTGGAATCCGATTACGACAAAGAGATTTTCGACGTGCAGATGGGCGATCTTAAAGACTGGCTGCACCAGAAAGGGATTCGTCTGGATTAGACCGACTTATGCGGTCATTAGTTGTTGGGGATTTCCATTCCGAGCTCGGCAAGTACTTTCTGCATGTCCTCCCAGACGCGGCGGCGGTTGTCGGGCGAGTAGTTGCGAAGGAGGTAGGCGGGGTGATAGGTGGGCATGAGCTTAACGGGGGGGGCATCCGGGGAGAAGTAGTATTCGTGGAACCTGCCCCTTAGCCTTCCGATCGGCAACTCCGTCTTGAGGAGCGTTCTGGCGGCGTGGGCACCCAGGGCTACAATGACTTTCGGGCGGATCAACTCCAACTGCCGCTGGAGGAAGGGAAGGCAGTGTATGATCTCATCGGGACGCGGATCGCGGTTGTCCGGGGGGCGACACTTGAGAATATTGCAGATGAAGACGTCTTGTCGGGCCATGCCCATAGCTGCGATGATGTTGTTGAGCAGTTGTCCCGCCCTGCCGACGAACGGCCTGCCGGCTGCGTCTTCGTCGGCTCCGGGGGCTTCGCCTACGAAAACAAGGTCGGCGGCTGGATTGCCTTCGCCCGGCACGGGGTTGGTGCGGGATTTGTCCAATCCGCATCGACAGCAGGCGCGCACTTCCGCTGCAATTGCGGCCAGCCCTTCCTGAACCGAAGCGGGTACCTGACGGTGTGCCGGTTCTTCGGCGGAGGATTCACTTTGGGCGGGGATGTCGCCTCGCACGGCGAAGTCGCCGGCGAAGAAAGCGTCCATCTCGGCGTGCTGTCGTACGACTCTGGCAATGTCCTGGGGTTCGTTCGTCATGCAGGATAATGTAGAGGTGAAGATGATGTGCGGCAACTATAAAATGGTGATCGGGTGAAAAACATGCACGTTCAGCGAGCGTCGGGTGTTACCGGTCGGCGGCGGCGAAACATACGGTCTTCTGGCGCGTGACATCGGCCATGATCTTCAGGTCAAGTTCAGCGGCGTCAACCACTTTTATGACCTCATCGTACCTGGCGCCGTCGGGAATGAAGGTGCACAGCAGGTTTGGGCGTGCGCCGAGCAGGTCCGGATGGAAAGTCGCGCCGGACCTGTCCAGGAACAGGGCGACGTAGAATATCTGCATTTCGACGAGGTCCTGAAAGAAATGGCTTCCGTAGGACAGTTCCGGCAGCAAGTTTCCTTCGGGGTATGAGAGCTCACACAATACCGCCACGTTGTTGATCTCGGCAAACCGTACCGGAACGCCCAAAGACGGTGTGGTGGTACCCCAGCGTCCGGGGCCCATAAGGAGTGTGGGGTGACTTTCTCGTCGAATCTGCCGATTCACCTTGCCGATCAGCCGGGCTATATTGTACTTGTCCTGCAACGGCAAGGCGATGTAAGCGGCGGGATCGACATGAACGACGTAACGAATGGGCTGCTCGATATTTCCGCCCATGAAGCTGCCTTCGGCCTGGAAATAGACCTGTGACGGTCGGAGATCAGGTATGCGGACTCTGCCGCCGATGCCCCTGGTCTGCAGCGGGCGGCACTGCAGCAGATTGACCAGCGCGCCGCCGCCGGGCGAGAGGTTCAGTGTGAACTCTATATCCACGGGGTATTCGTAGCATTGCTCGAGGGTTTGGAGCATGCGTCTCATAGAGGGCACGAAGTCGGTCGACTGGAGCAGGTTGTCGAAATTGAGAATCCATGCGGGCTGATCAGCAGGTCCGGCGGCGGAGGCTCGGACGGCAAACAGCGCATCAGGCTGGTCGGCACCCAGGACTGTTTTGGTCGGCACGGTTTCCAAGCTGTTGGTCTGAACGTTAAGAACGTCGACATAATGCTGCGAAAACTGACGCATGTTGTCGCGCGACGAATGGGGCTGCACCAGCGGGGCATCGAGCGCGACAATTCGGGGGTAGTCGTTTTCGACGCGGTCGACGGCCCTGGTGCCCAAACCGAGGACGATGCGGAGCATGCCGGCATTCGGATCAAACTGCGGGTTCCAGACAAAGGTATTGTATGAGACGCCGACGCCTGCAACATCAGGGTAGAAGAAATGGTCGTGGTAGCGGCCGCTGACGCGCTGCACAAGCAGGGCCATCTGCTCATCGAGCTGATCCAGACCGCGCTGCAGGCGGTACGTGAGAGCATCCTCGCCCATTGCGCTTGCGTAAATGAGCCTGACCGCCTCCTCGAAACGATCGTATCGGTCGTCGGTCGAGCCCTGGTTGGCCAGAAACACACTCTCGTATTTGCCGGCGAAGGCATTTCCAAAGCTGTCCTCGAGAAGGCTGCTGGAGCGTATTATTATCGGCGACTGGCCGAAGTACTCTATCATCTCGATAAACTGCTCGCGAATCTCGTTGGGAAACCGCCCTTTAAGCAGCCCGGTTGCCAATTCGCCGGCTTTTTCGAAATATCCATCTGTGGTTTTCTGCTGCATGCGCAGCTTCCACAGGCCGTTCTGAACAATGTAGTTGTGGAAGACGTCCGAGCCTATGTAGTACGAATCATGATTCTCGAGCCGCTGTGACCAATCGAACGATGTGTCGCGGCAGAGTATCTGCCGGGCCAGCAGCATGCCGAGCGACTTGCCACCGATGTAGCCGGTGCCGACCATGCGAGCTTTGATGTCGAGCACGTCCTTCAGTGAGAAATGCGTTTTTACGAGGTCCAGGAGCCGCCTGTCCTTGCCCAACATCAGGCCGGCGATGAGCTCGAGCATCTCAAGTTTGCGCTGGGCGGGAGGGTTGTCGGCCAGCATTTCTTCGGCCTCCAGGAATATTCGGTCCCACTGGTCGAGCTTGCGGCGAACCCGCGTGCGTCCTTTGCTCGAGATGTAGGCGAACAGGCGTGCAGCGTCCACGCTGTTGCCTATGGGTTCGAAGCGGTCGCCGGAGTCTCTGTGGGGCAGGAACATCGTCGGCGAGTATCGGTTCCACACTTTGAGCGGATGGACGTACACCTTGCCTTCGAGCCGATACACGTCGAGCAGGAGTTGTGTGGTTTCGCGAATTCGTGCGATGGTGTCGAAAGAGTGATGATCTCGCAAAATGGCGAAATAGGCGATTGTATCGAGCTCGTAGAGG
>JAWLHD010000219.1:0-6859 GCA_041690555.1 Anaerohalosphaeraceae bacterium | reverse complement strand
GACGTATAGCGAATCCATTTGGGTGCCGCTGGCATTGTTGACTTCGAGCGTGGCTTCGAAGGCTGTCCTGGTTATCACGGCTTCCTGGCGGATTCGGATTTTCACTTTGGCGCAGATGCCTTCTTCCTGATCGTTGACGATCTCCTTCAGGTCTTCAACGGCAGCGAGGACCGCCGAGGCGAGGTCGTCGTAGCCTTCATCGATGGTCGCCTGAGCGGCTTCTGCAGCGGCGGCAAACTTTGCATCGAGGACATCGAGGGCAATGAAATCATCATCGAAGCCCGGCGGCAGGTCGCTGGAGTTGTAAATACCATGGGCTATGTAATCGAAGGTGCGATTCCACCGGAGAATCATCTTGTCGAGCTGTTCGACGCCGATGGAGGCCGGCTGGGGGACAACCCTTGGATCGGTGAGGTTCTCCCACTCGGTGTTGCTGATCCTGTGGCCGTCTTCGCTGTCGGCATTGGTGGCGAGGCCGAACCGGGCAAGCCAGTGGTCGATGATCTGGCGATCGCCGTAGTCGGCTTCGATCCAGGCGGTGTCGCCGAGGAGGGCGACAATTGAGGCATCGAAAGTGTCGAGACGTTCGTTGAGTGCGATGAACTGCAACAGCAGCGCGTCAAGATCAGAGGCATCGTAGGAGCCGCTCTTGGATTTGGGAAGGCTTATGCCAACGCAGTGCTCCAGCCCGGCGGAAGCAATATCCTTGATCGACTGTTTCCACTGGCCTTCGTCCGGGCCGCCGCATCCGTCCATGATTTCACGGATGGAAGCGTAGGCGCCGCTGAGGCAGTCCCAATCGGTGATGCCCAGATAACTGCAGCGTCGTATGATCTCGCCCGCATTGTAGCCGAGTCCCGCGGCGCAGCCGATTTTGTTGAGGGCGGGCACATTATCCCAAATGGCGCCCGCCATGGCTTTGCCGATGTTAAACGAGCACTGATCGCACGGAATGCCGAGTTCCGAGCTGGGGGGAACTTCGATGTCGGGATCATGGCTGACAAAGTAGTTGACGATCCTGTCGTACATCTGGCGGGCGGCATCACCGAGGCCTCCGCCTCCCCCGCTGCTGGGCTTGTCGGGGAAGAGAACTTCGGCAAGTTTCCTCCAATCGATACCGTCGTCTTCCTCTTCAGGCAAAGGGGCGGTGCGCCGCGGTTTTCCGGGCTTGGTGTCCGGGCAGCTCCGCTTGTACTCGAAGCGGACGGGAACGAACTTGAGGCGATTATCCTTGCCGCAGACAAGCGTGTAGTAGACGCCGGCGGTGGTCAACTCGCGGCACTGGTCGGATGATTTGCTATTGAACGACTTGAAGTTGGAGTTGATGTCGGCCGAGGCAACTTTGGCATCGAGGGATTTGGCCGGCGCATCCTGGGGCGTTTGGGCCAAGCGACGCTTGATTAGCACGGGCACGACGATCGAGCTTTGGGCGCCGATTGCGCCAATTTCTTCAATGAGAGGAGTAAAGGTATATAGCGAGTTATCGCCGAACTCGAACCAAGCGTCTTCGGCGGCGATGAGGCCGTGGTTTGTGATGGTATAATCGACCTGCATGGAACCGTCGCCGACCTGGTCGAGGTCGAAGTTGGCCGGTTCGATCGTGACAACGGGCACCGGAACATTGGTTTCGAAGGTGGATTCGAGGATGAACTCGTAGCGGTCCTCAATCTCCGTAGGTTCAACTTTCCATGTATAAGTAATAAGTTGGCGTGGCAAAAAGGAGGTGAGGATCTTGGTGCGACCTGGAATGATGGCGATGTTGGCGACGTAATCGCGATGCTTGTCGGCGCGCACGGTCACTTTGTAGTGCGATTCCGGCAGGTCAGTGATGAGGAGTTCGCCCCCCTGGTCCGTGACGCCGGCGGCGACGGCTGCGCCCGAGAAGATGTCCGAAACGGTGACCTGGGCGCCTTCGATGAGAGGCGAGCCTTCAGCGTAGTAGGTGAATTCGTCTTCGGCGCGAACGAGGAGGTCGCCTTTGGCCTCGGAGACGACGTGGAAGTTGAAGTTCACGTTGGCGCCGGTATAAAGGCCGGCGATTACCAGAGTGCCGGTATAGGAACCGAGAGGCAGATTGCCGGGAGGAGTGAGGGAGAGCCAGAGTTCTGTATTTCCGCCGGGGTCGAGGGCCCCAATATTGCCGGAACTGCCGAGGCTGAGCCAGGGCAGATTGGGCAGACTGACTCCGAGGTCCGTTGTGGCCATAGCCCCTTCGTTGAAGAGGGTCAGCTTGACGAGCGTCTGTCGGCCGCGGACGACCGTTGTGTCGATGGCAGTCGGCGAGACCTTGAGATTGGGGACCTGGGTGACGACGGTGATGCCCAGACGCACGGTTGCACTGGCGCCAACAGCCGTACGGACGGCGACGTCTACCTCGCCGTAGTAGATGGAATCGTTTTCGGCGGTGAACGCCAAGTCGAGTACGCCGGTTTCGTTGGCCTCCAGCGATGCAGGGGCGCTCACATCCAGGCTCCAGCCGTCGGGCAGGCCGAGCACCTCGGTGGTTATGCCCTCGACGGGTACATCTGTCAGATTGGTTAAGTCGATCTGTGCTGCGGTCGCGACCCCGGGCGCCGCAGGGATGCTGAGGCGCTTGTGAGCGAGCCGGATTCCGACGAGGGTGAACTGGTCCTGTGGCTGAGAAATTGTCTGCGAGGGGTGCTCGCCAAAGAGGCTAAAGACGCCGGCCTCGGTGGCCAGCGGCTGAAAGAGATACTCGAGATTGCCCTCGGCGTCGCTGGTTACGCTGAAGGTCCGATTGCTACCCTTGACGTTGAGACGGATCTTTGCCGGAACGTGGGCCGCAGGCGTCTGGTCGAGCCAGACCGTACGGCCGGTAATGAGCACGCCGGTGCCCGCCTTTTCCAGTTCGACGGCGGTTTCAACCTGAACCGTGTAGGCAGGCTTCACTTCGAGCCAGAAGGTCTGCGTGTCAATGCCGGCGGCGTTCGAGGCCTTGACAGTGACAGCGTACTTTGCGCCGGCGACAGGATTGGGCCAGGTGATTTGGCCGGTGTCCGCGTCGATGGTCATCTGCGCAGGGGCCTGCAACAGTGAGAAGGTTACGGGCAGCACGCCTTGAGTGAGCAGCGGCTGGAAGGCAAACTCGGTCAACTCCAGGGTGACGCGATCTGCGATCGGTTCGATACGCGGCGGAAGAATGACATTGATTTGCCAGGTCTTTTCGTCGGCCCCGGCGGCATTGGCCGCGCGGATACGGACCGTGTGCGGGGCGTCTTGGGCCGAAGCCTTGGGCCAGTGAACTACACCTTGTGCGTTGATCGTCATGCCCGCCGGACCCTCCAGAAGTGTCCAGGTAAGGGGACGGGTGCCGTCCAGCAGAACAGGGGTGCGGCCGAGATAGGTTGCGTTTTCGGCAATCGTCACATCGGCGATTTCATCAAGGACGGGCGGCCGGACTACTGTGAGATTGAAACTCTTTTGATCAGTGCCCCACTCGTTAGCCGCGGCGATGGTGATCCGGTGAGGATTGCCGTCGGCGGTGGTGTCGGTCCATGTGATCGTGCCGGTGGCGGAATCGATGCCCATGGCGGCGGGGCCGTCTTTCAGCGACCACGTCACGGGAAGCGTGCCTTTGATCAGGGTCGGCCCAAAGGAGTAAGGCTGGCCTTCAATGACGGACGCGTCATTCATGGCGGTAATCTGCGGGAGAATCCTGACGGTTATCTGCCAGGCGGCCTCATCGGCGCCGGCAAGATTGGAGGCACGGGCGGTGACGGCGTGCGGGCCGGCCAGCGGCGGCACGACGGGCCAGTGAACGACGCCCTGATTGTCGATGGTCATGCCGGCCGGGGCCTGGAGCAGCGTCCATGTGACGGGCAGCGTCCCTTGTGTAAGCTCCATCCGGTGAGTCAGGCTTTGGTTTTCGACCAGCACCATATCATTCACAGAGACGACTTTCGGCGCGCGAATGACCGAGAGACGCCAGGTTCTTTCATGCTGACCGTAGGCGTTTTCGGCGACCGTTGTGATCGTATAGGGGCTTTGGTCGGCAGCAGTATCCGGCCACAAGACAACACCGGAGGCGGGATCAATGGTCATGCCGGCCGGAGCGCCGACCAGGGACCACGTGACAGGGGCCGTGCCCTTGGAAAGGCCCGGAACGGCCGACACGTAGCTGTCGCCTTCGGCAATGGCAGCGTCGGGGATGGTCTGGATGAACGGCGGGCTCAGAACGGTCAGGGAGAATTGTGCTTCGTCGCTGCCGACGGCATTTGCCGCGCGGATGCGGACAGGATAGGCCGTAAGCGAGGGAATGCTGGAAGGCCAGGTGACGACGCCGGAGGTTTCACCGATCAGCATCCCCTCGGGAGCGGTGACCAGTGACCACGTTATAGGCGGCGTGCCTTCGACGAGGACGGGCGCGGGGCCGGTGAATTGCGTGAACTCCATGACGGACGCATTACTAAAAGGTTGAATGATGGGCGGGGCGATGACCTGCAACTGCCAGCTTTCGTCGTCGAAACCGGCGAGATTGGCCGCGCGCAGGGTGATCGTATGAATGCCTTCTACGGGAGAGCCGGGCCAGGTCACCACGCCAGTTGCAGGATTTACGATCATGCCGGCGGGTGAAGCGACCAGAGACCACTCCACGGGAAGCGTCCCGTC
This sequence comes from Anaerohalosphaeraceae bacterium, assembly GCA_041690555.1. Lineage (GTDB taxonomy): Bacteria > Planctomycetota > Phycisphaerae > Sedimentisphaerales > Anaerohalosphaeraceae > JACZKQ01. The sequence goes on along the minus strand of JAWLHD010000219.1, from coordinate 2,230 downwards.
GTCCAGGCCGGGGGTCGGGCCGGTGTAGAGCAGACCTTTGGTGACCTGGGCGTCACCGATAGCGGAAACGACGGGCGGACGAACAACCTTCACTTGCCACGTTACTGTATCGGTTCCCCATGCATTCGAGGCACGGACGGTTACCGAATGAGGATTGCCGTCGGCGGTCGTGTCGGACCAGGTGACGATACCGGTGTCGGGGGCGATGGTCATTCCGGCGGGAGCGGCGACCAATTCGTAACTGACGGGCGGCGTACCCTTGACAAGCGCGGGTGCCGGCCCGGTGTAGGTATCGCCCTCGGCAATCTCGGCATTGGCGATGGAAGCGAGTTGCGGAATGACGCGTACGGTGATCAGCCATGTCTCTGTGTCATCGCCGGCGGGGTTGGCTGCACGGATGGTAACCGTGTGAGGACCCTCGACAGCGGAAACATGGGGCCAGGAAACAACGCCGCTTGCCGGGTCGATGGTCATACCCGCAGGCGAGGCGGTGAGCGTCCATGCGACTGGAAGAGTCCCCTGAGCAAGTGTTGGGACCGGGCTCATGTAATTGACGCCTTCCACGACCTCGACATCATTAATGGGCTCGATCACGGGCGGCCGAATGACGGTCAGAGTAAAGCTTTTGGAATCGGCCCCGTACGAATTGGCGGCTCGCAGGGTGATGGTGCAGGGACTGCTGTCGGCATTCGGATTGTCCCACGTCAGGGCGCCGGAGTTGGCGTCGATGAGCATGCCCGCCGGGCCTTCGGCAAGGGACCACGCGATGGGCGCGGTGCCTTTTACGAGACTGGGCGCCGGATGATTCCAAGGCGTCGCTTCGTTGACCGATTGTGCGCTAATTGGATTGATGAGCGGGGCGCTGAGAACGACCAGTTGCCAGGATGCGTCATCGTATCCGCCTTCGTTCGACGCGCGGATGGTAATGGTATATGGTCCGAAAGACGGTGCGGGCACGGGCCACGAGACAACGCCGGTGGCTTCGTCGATAGTCATGCCGATGGGACCCTGTACGAGCGAGAAGGTGACAGGCTCGCTGCCCTTCAAAAGCGTCGGGGCAGGGCCGGCATAAGAGTCGGTGTCCAGGACGGATGCATTGTCGATAGAGGCGATTTCAGGCACAGCGAGGACCGTCACGAGAAAAGAGGCCTCATCGCTGCCCACAGGGTTCTCTGCGCGGATTGTCACCGCATAAGGCGTATCCGAGGGGATAGGGACGGCCCAGGAAATGCGGCCGTTGCCGGGATCCGCCGTCATGCCTTCAGGGCCTTCAATCAGTGACCACGTCACAAAATCCGCGCCGGCCGAGAGGACAGGCAGCGGGCCGGAATAGGCATCGTCAATGGTCGTGTGATCGGCAATGGGTTCGATCTGAGGCACCTCGAGGATGTGAACGCGGATATTGGAGGAGACCTCTTTGTTCTGGCTGTCCGTGGAAGTAACGGATATCAAATGGGAGCCCAGGGAAAGACTGCTGATTTCAAGAGAACCCGTTTCGCCGAGATTGCCGTCAATACTGGATTGCCATTGATACGCGTATGGGGGCGTACCATTATTGGTCTCGGCCTCAAAAAGAACGGGCAAACTTACCGCCGCGTAGTAAGGGTCGGTTGCCGGCGAAGTAATGATCACCTCCGGGTCGGCCTGAATGACATACGCTTCGGCGAATTCATAATAGAAACTGTTGGCATAGCCGTCACCGAGCAGTTTGTAGATGTACGACTCGGCAAGCAAGTCCCAGGCGGCATCGGAGATTGTGCCGCCTCTGCCCGTCAGGCCGCCCTGCCCGTAGCCAAAATAGCTGTAATTGACTGTCCATGTTCGATCTGAATTAAACTGTATCTCAGTGTAGATCCACGCGTTGGTGTTGATTACAATGCTTCCGGCCCAAGAGTGGTGTGTCGACATCCTGTTCGGTGCCATCATGGCGAAGGGATACGACCCATCCTGCGTGGAACTGTAATTGCCGCCGCAGTTGACGCGCCATTTGTAGCGCACAGTCGCGCCTTGGGCGTTGAACGTCTGATTGGATTTGAAGTAGATATGCCCGCGATATTTATTGCAGGTCGCACGGAGGTAGCCGTCTGCGGTCTTTGTCAACGTACTCGGATCAGAAGCCTGATAATAACCCCAGTCGGCGGGTTCCAGGGAGATGTTGAGTTGACCGGCATATCCTGAACTTGCCAGAACCCCCGCGCATAGCAATATCCAACAAGAAATCTTCATTCTC
>JAWLHD010000218.1:0-6870 GCA_041690555.1 Anaerohalosphaeraceae bacterium | reverse complement strand
ACAAGTGGTTCTGGAGCAGGGACTGCAAGCCGCTTGAGCCGGAGCCGCAGGAGGCTCCGCAGCCGGCACCGGCAACCGAATGCGGGCTGTACATAAGCGAGCAGACGTATCCCGGTCCGCACGTGCTGCGGGTCGAGAAAAACATGCCCGACGAGGTTCAGATCGACAGCGACTTCGATTATACGATCACTGTGACCAACGTTTCGGATCATGCCGTGGAGAACGTGACGGTGCGGGAAAAAGTTGGTGCGAATTTTGAGTATTCGAGTTCGGAGCCTTCGGCGGAGAGTGAGGACGATCGGCTGGTGTGGTCGCTTGGCTCGCTGGATGCCGGTCAGAGCCGCAGTATCCGCGTGAGCGGCCGGGCGACGGATATGGAGTGCATCCGGCAGTGCGCAACGTTGAGTTACGACGTTCCGACGTGCGGCTTTACGCGTGTGATCAATCCGCAACTGAGCATCAGTGTGGCTGCGCCGGATAGGGTGTCGCTGTGCGAGGATATTCCGCTGACATACACGGTGAGCAACGAAGGTACGGGTACCGCGAGCGAGGTTGTGATAGTCGCCGATTTGCCGGAGGGCCTGGAGACGGTGGACGGGCAAAGGCAGGTCGAGATTCCGGTCGGCAGCGTTGATCCGGGCGCTACACAGGAGCATACGGTAATGGCCAGAGCACGGGAGACCGGCGAGTTCGAGACCCGCGCCCGGAGCCGGGGCGCCGGCGACTTGCAGGCCGAGTCGGAAGTCATTACGACGACGGTTATACAGCCGGTGCTCGAAATAAATTACAGAGGGACTTCGCAGCAGTACGTTCAGCGACCGGTGGAGTTGACGCTTACAGTGGAAAACGTCGGATCCGGTCCTGCGATGAATACGGTAGTCGAGGCTGACGTGCCGGCTGGTGCGGCGGACGTTTCGGCTTCGGGCGACGGGCGGGTCATGGGGGACAGGGTCGTCTGGGACCTCGGCACGCTCGACGTGGACGGATCGAGAGAACTGAGCATCTCGTATACGGCCGAGACCGCGGACACTTATACGAGCACGGCGAGGGCATCGGCGATTTGCGCGGAAACGCAGGAGGTAAGGGCAGACACTACCGTGTCGGGTCTTGCCGCTATCCTGCTTGAAGTGGTTGACACGGCCGATCCGGTGGAAGTGGGCGAGGAGGAGACTTACATCGTTACGGTTACAAACCAGGGAACGGCGGCGGATTCGAACATCCGGATTCGATGCGAACTTGAGGATTCGATGGAATATGTCAGCTCATCGGGCCCGACGGAGATCGAGGAACGGGACGGTGTTGTGACATTCGAGCCGCTGGATGAACTTGGCCCGGGCGATACCGCCACGTGGAGAATCGTCGTCCGGGGCGTCCGTCCGGCCGATGCGCGTTTCAGAGTCGTGATGAACAGCGACCAACTCGGCCGCGAGGTCGCAGAGACTGAAGCAACTCAATTCTATTCCACCCAATAGCAAATGGGGCAACTGTCGGCGGGGCCGCGGGAGGAACTTCATTGTTCGCTCGCGGCCCTTTGCTGCGCCTGTCGTCGGTGCGGCTTGATGTTCGGTGAGTTTTGTTCCACTATGCACATGCGGTGTGTTTTGGCCGATGAACCGTTTGGCCGAACAGCCGGGGGGTCTCGTGAGAACAAGATTGCTCAACCTTTGGGAACTGGTTCGAACCAGCCTTTGGTTCATTCCGCTGGTCATGGTGGTGCTTGCGATCGGGCTTTCCTATGGGATGATCGCCGTGGACAGGAAACTGGCGCCTGAGCCGCATCACCTGTTCACTTTCCTTTATGCCGTCGGCCCGGCAGTTTATGCCGTCGGCCCGGAAGGCGCGCGCGAGGTTTTGTCGACGATTGCCGGTTCGATGATAACCGTCGCGGGGGTGGCGTTTTCTATGACCATTGTGGCGCTCACGCTGGCGTCCTCGGAGTTCGGTCCGCATCTGCTGCGGAACTTCATGAAAGACAAGAGCAATCAACTGGTGCTGGGGACGTTTATCGCGACGTTTATTTACTGTCTTTTGATTCTGCGGACGGTTCGTTCGGAGGACGAGTCGACTTTTGTGCCGGCGGCGTCGGTGACGTTCGCGATTGTGCTTGCGCTTGTCAACGTGGGCGTGCTGATCTACTTCGTTCACCACATATCGGTTTCGATACAGGCCGACGCTGTGATCACCGCGGTCTATCGCGACCTTTTGGAGGACATGCAGCGGCTGTTTCCTGAAGAACTGGGACAGGAGCCGCCGGACAGCGGTCATGGCAGCGTACCGGGACCTGCGGAGGAAGACTGGCGGCGGACGGATTATGTGGCAGCGCCGCGAAGCGGTTATCTGCAGGCGATTGACGGGGACGGTCTTCTTGAGATAGCGCGCGAGTTCGACCTTGTCATGCACGTTGCATATCGGCCCGGCGAATACGTTTCGGCGGGCAACACTCTTGCCACAATCCGGTGCGGTGAGAAGCTTGATGGCAAACTGGCGCAGAAGATTGCCAAATGCTTTATCGTGGGTTCGCAGCGGACGCCCGAACAAGACGTCGAATTCGGCATCCATCAGCTTGTCGAAGTTGCGATGCGGGCGCTTTCGCCGAGCATCAACAGTCCTTTTACGGCGATTTCGTGTGTGGACCGTCTTGGATCGGTGCTGTGTTTTCTCACTCGCCGGGCGTTCCCTTCGCCGTATCGTTATGACAGGGAGAACAAACTGCGCGTGATCGCAAGGCCGACGAGCTTTAGGGGCATTACCAATGCGGCTTTCGACCAGATTCGGCAGCATGGGCGGTCGAATGCCGCGGTAATGGTACGGCTGCTCGATACGCTTCAGATAATCGCCGTGCATGCCCGCACCTCCGAACAGAAGCGGGCGATTCGCCGGCAGGCCGACATGATCGTGCGCTCAACTCAGGAGGCGCTTGGCGAAGATAACGACCGGCAGGACGTGCGGCATCGCTATGAGGCGGTCGTTGAAGCGCTTGAGCAGTAGCAGTTTCAGTCGGCTTTGTTGTCGAGCAGCAGCTTTGCGGTGAGCGGGAAATGGTCCGATGGGTAGCGTGCGTCCCTTCTGGTCCTGATGATGGCGGCATCGAGGGTCTTCCAGCCGGGTCCGACGAAGACGTAGTCGATCTTTTCGCCGCTGCTTCGGCCGGTGAATGCGTTGAAGGTGCCGACCTCCTTTTCGTCGGGATGAATAATGCGGAACGTGTCCTGCATGGCGACCGGGGCGGTGCGGTCCTGGAGCGGGGCGCTGCCTTTGATATAGCGGACGGCGGCGTTGGACTCGCCGGCGTTGAAGTCGCCCATGAGAATGCAGGGGGTCTGCTTTGCATCGGCCATGCGTTCGGCGATCAGGACGGCGCTGCTTTCTCGCGAGGGCTGCGATACGTGATCGAGGTGGGTGTTATAGACGTAGAACGTGCGACCTGTTTTGCGGTCGGTGAATCGTCCCCATGTGCAGATGCGGGTGCATGCGTTGCCCCACGTAATTGAACCAGGCACATCGGGCGTATCGGAGAGCCAGAACGTGCCGCTCTGCGTCAGGTCAAGTCGTTCGGGCCGGTAGAGAATGCAACTGTATTCGCCTTTTTCGCGGCCGTCCTCGCGTCCGACGCCGATCAGGACATACCCCGGTACAGCTTTTAGAACTGCGTCAATTTGAAACTTCAACGCCTCCTGCAAACCCAGCACGTCCGGGCGATGCTCAGCGATCAGGTCGCATACCATCTGGCGGCGATTTTCCCATCGGTTGGGTCCGTCGTTGGCGGTGCCGTAACGAATATTGAACGTCATAACGTTAAGCTCGTGCTCGCTTGCCGGTTCAGCGTGAGCGCGCCGGGCACCGCCCCAAAGACATAGAAACGCAAGAACCGCCCACAGAAAATGTCTTACCCAGTTCATAATGCTCCTTTTCGTTTTGCCTGCACACCGCAGGTCTCCATTTCAAACCTTGTAGTGCAATCCAAAAAAAGACCCCACCGACCCGGTGAGGTCCTTGAAAGCAACTTCCAAACGCTGTGCGGGTTTAGCTGCGTTTGCGCATCAAGAGAGCGCCAAGACCCAACAGCAGCATTGTCATCGGCTCCGGTATGAGTCGGACATTGTCAATGCCCACCCATGAAGCCGGCGTCGAGACGTTGATGAATTCGATTCCAATCTGCTTGCCGATCGACACGGGAGCGGAGGCAGCGGCGAATGAGAGGCTGTAAGTGGCCCAATCATTGCCCAGATCGACGATCGACAGCGCCACCGGCGTCCTTGTGCCGGCATGATCGAAATAGAGCATGATCCCCAACTTGGCGGGCCCGACGGCCGTGTAATTGTTGCGCGCGTCCACTAAAAGGGTATATTCATTGCCAGCGATGATGATATTGTTGGTCAACTGCCAGACGGACGGGTCATCGGCCATGAGGTAACCACTGTAAATGCCGTGGGTGGAGCCTGGCCAGTCGGACTCTACGCCTGAGTTGACGGCGACTCTGTCGCTGGACCAGAACGGCACATCGGTCCAGTTGGTGAGTTTTCCGGCAGCAGGGTCCTCAAAGCTGAAATTGCCGACAAAATATGCCTGCGCGCGGAAGGACAACACGGCCAGAACAAACAAGCTCCAAAGGACTTTTTTCCCCATCTTTCAACCCTCCATAAATGTTTTGTTCATACCCCTTCCATTAACAATATTACTACTTTACCGCAATCAAGCGTCCAGGTCAAGGCGCCAAATTGTGTTTTTCAATTTCCGGGCTTTGAAGACAGCAAGGCCTGATAATGGGCTGCCGCTTAAGTCCTATAACAGCATCAGTTTACGGTCATGTTGCCTTTTCATGGCTGCTCGAGTCTCCCGTCGAGACGGTATAGTTGTCGTGGTGTTGTGTTGAATTCCGCTGTCTGCCGGCCGTGGCGGATCGTGCACGGATTGCCGAGGAGGGAGAGGACCCGAGCCTGGCGGAGTTTGCCGTCGCGCCATTCTATGTCGATCTCGAAGCCGCCGCGGGCGCGAAGGCCTTTGACGGAGCCGGTCGGCCATGCCTTCGGAAGCGCCGGGAGCAGTTCGATGTGCCCGGTGTGCGACTGTATGAGCATCTCGGCAATTCCCGCCGTGCCGCCGAAGTTGCCGTCGATCTGAAACGGCGGGTGATTGTCGAAGAGGTTGGTGAGCGTGGACTTCTGCAGGAGGGCGACGATGTTTTCGTGGGCCTTTTGGCCGTCGTGCATTCTCGCCCAGAAGTTGATGATCCATGCGCGCGACCAGCCGGTGTGTCCGCCGCCGTGTGCGAGGCGGTACTCGATCGACTTGCGGCAGGCATCGACCATTTCGGGGGTGTCGACGAGATTATACTGTCGGCCCGGATGGAGCGCGAACAAATGCGAAACGTGCCGGTGTCCCGGTTCGGCTTCCTTGAACTCTTCGGCCCATTCCATGAGTCTTCCGTCTGAGGCGATCTTCGGCAGGGCGAGATTCGCCAGGGCGGTCCTGACCTGCCGCGTGACATCCTCGTCGATGCCGAGGATGTCCGCCGCTTCCAGGCAGTTGGTGAAGGTGTCCCAGATGATCTGCTGATCCATCGAGGGTCCCATGGACAGACTGCACCGTCTGCCGTCCGGGGCGATGAAGGTGTTCTCCGGCGAATTGGAGGGTCCCGAGACCAGCCTGCCCGTTATGGGGTCCTCGATCAGCCAGTCGAGGAAGAACATGGACGCTTCCTTGACGATCGGGTATGCGCGTCGGCGGAGGAATTCCTTGTCGCCGGTGAACCAGTAGTGCTCCATGAAGTGGCGTGTCGACCATGCGCCGCCCATCGGCCACATGCCGTAACCTACCGCGCCTAACGGCGAGGTGTGCAGCCATGCGTCGGTGGTGTGATGCGCCACGAAGCCGCGGCAGTTGTAAACATTGCGTGCGGTCCGGCGTCCCGACTGGACAAGCCCCTCGATCAGATCAAAGAAGGGCTCGTGGCATTCGGAGAGGTTGGTGACTTCGGCGGGCCAGTAGTTCATCTGGATGTTGATGTTTATGTGATAGTCGGCGTTCCAGGGTGCTTCGATCTTGTCGTTCCAAAGGCCCTGCAGATTGGCGGGCATCGTACCCTGCCGCGAGGATGATATCAGCAGATAGCGGCCGTATTGAAAATAGAGGGCGACGAGCGCCGGATCATCGGCGCCTTGCTGAAATGCCCGGAGACGCTCGTCCGTGGGCTTGTCGGCGGCGGCAGTTCGGCCGAGGTCGAGGCTCACTCGTGAAAAAAAGTTCTTATGTTTATCGATGTGTCGGGCGCGAATCGCGGCGTAATCGGCTTGTGCACACGTCCTGAGCTGCCGTTGGCAGGCATCGGCGAGATCGTATTGGTGCGGTTCAAAGGGGCTGGCGAAGTTGTAATCAGTCGCGGCGGTAAGGTAGATTGTCAACGCGTCGGCGCCAGAGACGACGATTGTTTTGTCGGTGGCTGTAATGGTTCCCGCGTCGGGTATTGCAAGTAGCTGCGTTTCATATTTGACGCCCTTGTGGCGGTCGCCGTGGGCGGCCTGGCCGCGCATGGCGAGTCGATTGTGTGCGATCCTGCTGATTTCGTGTTCGCCGGGCCTGTCCAGTGCGATTTCCACTGAGACCGCGCCAGGCGTGTCGGCGGTAATGCGTACGGCGATGACATCGTCGGCTGCGGCGGCGAACACCTCGCGCATATACCTGACCCCGTCCTTTTCAAACGCTGTCGTTGCGATGGCGGGGTTGAGGTCGAGCTGTCGACGATACTGCCTTGTGTCGACAATTGTACGGGTCAGTTTCACGGAGGTCGCCATACTGCCCGGTCCGCCAATGTTGCCTGCAACTACGACGACGGCGTTTTTGCCCGGTTTGAGATGTTCTGCGACGTCAAAC
>JAWLHD010000217.1:0-6936 GCA_041690555.1 Anaerohalosphaeraceae bacterium | reverse complement strand
GCAGTAATATTTCATAGCCAGTCTTGCGACATCAAGACATGCATTGTCGTTGTAATAAACTTGATAGGCCAGTTCCGCTGCCCGGTGCGCCGCATCGGCCGCATAATCATCGGAATCGCTGCCGGGCGACGCTTGGCGAGCTTTGGCCGCCTGCACGTAGCAGCTAATCGCCTTCAGGGGATCGGTTTGACGGCAGGCCTCCGCGCAGACGAAAAGTGCAAGAGGCGAAACGTACTGCTCTGCCGCAAACACCTTATCCAGCACCTCGCGGTGTCCGGCTGCGCCGGATTGATGTGCCGCTTTGAGCACAAGCGTTATTTCAACGGAAGTGCGGCATTTTACCGTTTCCGCATTGAGCCTGCCCAAGTCATTCTGATGTTCCAGCCAGGCGAGTATTGCGCGGCCCATAACGTATTGCGCGTTGGGCCAAGTCGCTGTTGTCTTTGCCAACAGCGTACCTCGTTCGGCCAAATTCAATCTCAGCTCAAGAAACGCTGCCTCCACACTCAGCTCGAAATCTTTGGAACACGCGCCGCCGTTGACTGCCTGCGCGACCCGGCGAAAGTCCGACGCGGAGACCCGCCCCATTAGGGCGAGCCGCAGCAGTATTGCCCTGCACCATAGGGGTTCATCGATGTCTGTTCCGGCCACAATCGCTTCGGTGACCAGTTCGGCCTCGGCGAGTTCGGCCTTGCCGCCGGTTAGCCACAAGGCCTCGGAGCGGAGAAGTTGCACATGGAAGTCATCCTGCGCATCGGAAATGCTCTCTATGTTTGTCAGCACCTTGCGTGCAGCCTGAATTCCCTGATCGTTTTCTGCGGCCTTTGCGCCGTGCAACTCTATACGGCACTTGAGAAGGCGGGTCTTACGACTGTCGGCATAGATGGTACGCCAAAGACCAGTTTCTCCGTACAAGTTCTCCCAGTCAGGAGCTTCATACGCCTCTATGGCGGTGCGAATAAGCTCCTGCCGTTGCAGGACTCGCTCCAATTTGCTCGCCGCCTCACCCGCCAGATCTACCATCCGCAGCCTGTGGTCTTCTCCACAAAAGCCGCCGCAGTACAGATGGCCCAGACGAATTTCCAGACTGTCGCGCATGAAGGCAGAAAAGACCGCCTCTGTTTCCGCGGCGGCCTGCCTAACATCGGCAGCATTGGGCAATCGACTGTCGCCGACTTCCTGAGCATAAAGCGGCAGAACCAGTATCAAGATGACATGTGAGATACCTTGCATGTCAGTGAATCATGCCAAAGGTCACGTCGTTGATTCCCATCGAGTGGAAAACGTTGTATATCTTCACGAGATAGTCCCAAGGGACATCATCGCCGCATATTATCACGACGGGATCGTTGATAGTGCGATGCTGCGATTTCAGCACCTCGACGAATTGCGCGGCCATGCCAAGCAGATCAGCATCGAGTGTTTTTGCGTCTATTACTGACTCTTGCGTTCTGTCGATGGTTCCAAATGCTATTGCGCAGCCGCCGGCGCGTGCATTGATACGAATCTCCAGCGGCTCCACAATTCCGATCTGGCGGGCCTGTGCAGGGCTTGGAAACGTTATCGGCAGGAATTCTTCAGGCGTTCGAAAGCGGAAGGTTAGAATGAAGAACGTCAGCAACAGAAAAACAACATCAATCATCGGAGCCATACGAACACCCACGCCGGATGTCCGCCGCCGCCGAATCGCTACCGCAACCTCGCGCGCCAGCCCCCGCCGAATGTCCAACTGTAGACCGTTCATTCCACTACGACTCGTCGACCATACGCGACATGCCTTCAGTCAAGGCCCGGATATTAAGGTCAACCAGCGAGGCCTTCTTGCCGGCGAACAGATCTGCGACGGCTTGCTCGATGCTTGCCTTTTGCAGAAGGCCTGTCTTTTTGATGAATGCCCCCAGAGCGACGATGTTCGCCACGCGCACGTTGCCCAATTCGTGGGCAATGCCGGAAGCGTTGATGGTGACGACTTGCAGGTCCTCCCGCCGCACTTTGCGATCAACCAAAGACGTGTTGAGTACTGCCAATCCTTCATCCAGTATCAGGGGTTCGAACTTGTCCAGCGACGGCTGATTCATAAGAATGGCCATGTCGGGCCTTTCGACGACCGGGCTTGAGATCTCGCCTTCGGAGATAACGATAGTGGCGTTGGCCGTGCCGCCGCGCATCTCGGCGCCGTAAGAAACCATGCCGGTTACGTTCTTGCCCTCAATGACGCAAGCGCGAGCGATGACGTTTCCGGCTGCAACCACACCTTGGCCGCCAAATCCGGCTATTATTATTTTGATCTCATCGGTCATGATCGTCCCTGCATCGGACACGCTCAATTCCCGTCCTTGTAGACTCCCAGCGGAAACACCTTCTTCATCTCATGATTAACGAAATCCACCGCTTGTGCTGGTGAGACCTTCCAGTCGGTAGGGCACATCGAAAGCACTTCAACCAGCGAGTATCCCTTGCTCTCGACCTGGTTTAGAAACGCCTTGCGAATGGCCTTGCGGGCCTTGATGATGTCTTTTGCCGTACTGACGGCAACTCGTTCGAGATAGGTTACCCCGTCAAGACTGGCCAGCAGTTCGCAAACGCGAAGCGGAGGGCCTTCGTGGTTCAACCCCCGTCCCGCCGGCGTTGTCGTTGTGCTCTGGCCGAGCAAGGTCGTCGGTGCCATTTGCCCGCCGGTCATGCCGTAGACGGCGTTGTTAACGAAAATGGTTGTGATGTTTTCACCGCGATTGGCTGCGTGAATCGTTTCGCTCGTGCCGATGGCGGCTAAGTCGCCGTCGCCCTGGTAGGTGAAGACAATTCGATCGGGCAGCACACGTTTGATACCCGTGGCCACGGCAGGTGGACGGCCATGTGCACACTCAATCACGTCCACATTGAAATAATCGTAAAGCAACACTGCGCACCCTACCGGTGCAGTGCCGATGATGCGCTCACGAATGCCTAATTCATCGATTACTTCCGCGACCAGCCGGTGGACGATACCATGACCACAGCCCGGACAGTAATGCGTCAGGGACTCCAACAGCGCCGTTGGTCTTTCAAACTCCATTCAAACCTCGCTGTCTGCCTGTTCGTTCGGCTGCGATCCCCTCTTCAAAAACTGAGACGATCTTCTCAAGGATCGCCTCCGGCGTAGGGTACCACCCACCGCCTTTTCCGAGGAATTCAACCGGCCGCCGACAGGCAGACGCCAGCTTAACATCCTCGACGAACTGTCCGTTTGACATCTCCACTACGAGGAATCTCTCTGCAGTCTGGGCTGACCGCCTGAAGGGCTCATCCGGGAACGGCCAAAGTGTGATAGGCCGAATAAGGCCGACCTTCATGCCCCGGCTGCGTGCTATCCGCACGGCGCCCCTGGCTATTCGTGCCGTAGTGCCGTATGCCGCGACCACCAGCTCGGCGTCGGCGGTGTCGGTCTCCTCATAAAGACATAATTCGCTGCCAATCTTTTCGTACTTGGCCTTAAGCAGGTCATTGCGCCGCACGAGTTCCATCGCCGGGTGCAGATAAAGCGTCTTGACAACCCGCGGTTGGCGCCCGGCGCAGCCGTCCAGTATCCAGTCTTTATCCGGCAGGCTGGCCACCGGCTCATACGGCGCCAGTACCACCGGCTCGGCCATCTGGCCCAGGATACCATCGCCGAGGATCATCACAGGGTTGCGGTAAAGATCGGCGTAGTCGAACGCGTTCATCGTAAGCTGGTAGAGTTCGGGCAGAGTCGCCGGTGCTAACACGATTAAGCGGTAATCGCCGTGTCCGCCTCCCTTGACGGCCTGAAAGTAATCACCTTGTGAAGCACGAATATTGCCCAAACCTGGACCGCCTCGCTGCATGTTGGCGATGACGCACGGCAGTTCGGCGGCGGCAATATAGCTGATGCCTTCCTGCTTAAGACTGATTCCAGGCGAAGACGAGCTGGTCAGGCACCGTGCCCCGGCGGCCGATGCCCCGAAGAGCATATTAATCGCGGCAACCTCGCTTTCGGCCTGGACGAAAACACCTCCGGCTTCAGGCATTCGGTGCGACATGTACTCCGGGACTTCGTTCTGAGGCGTGATAGGGTAACCCGCGAAGAAGCGGCATCCGGCCTCAATTGCCGCTTCGCACATCACCTCGTTTCCCTTGAGGAGTATCTTACCCTCTGCTTTCAAAACAACCGTTCTCCAACGTCAACGTCGAACGTAGAAATACCACAGGTTTCCGGCGGGACAGGTTACGCCTTACGCCGAGGATTTGTTTGCCTGCGGTTTGCGGCCCGATATAGATATTGCCAAATCCGGGCACATCTGGCAGCACAATGCACACCCGGTGCAGTCGTCAACATTAACGATCTCAGCATACGATTGCCCCGCTTCGTTCAGAAGTTCCGACATTCGGATATTGCCCCTGGGGCACTCTGCCACGCAAAGGCAACACCCTTTGCAGCGATTCTTGTCGATCCTGATATCAGCCATTGAATACCTGTGATTCAGTTAACAACCCGTCACAAACAAACATATTAGGACCGCTCGGCGAGACAGTCAACCCCAAAATATTCGAGCGGGCGGCAACAGGATAGACCTGAGAGTTGTGCTCAATCCGGCCAGTCGCCACTGAACACCTCGACGGCGGGGCCGGTCATGTAAACGCAATTGTCCTGCTCGCACCAGTTCAGCTCAAGATCCCCGCCAGGCAGATGTGCCAGTACGAGGCGCTCGCATCGGCCGGCAAGCACTCCGGCGACCGCACTGGCACAGGCGCCAGTGCCGCAGGCCATTGTTATCGCGCTGCCGCGTTCCCATGTCCGCATTGTAAACTCCCGGGGGCTCTGTATACGCACAAAATGCGCATTGATGCGCTCTGGGAAGAACCGATGCCTTTCAATCAGGGGGCCGATGCGTTCCAAGTCTACCGCGGCCGTGTCATCGCAGAAGATAACGGCATGTGGGTTGCCCATGGACACACAGGTCATCAGGAGTTCGCGGTCTGCGACGTAGATCGGCTCATTGACAATGCGCTCGACACCAAGCGCCACGGGGATATCAGAAGCGTTTAGGATCGGTTGACCCATGTTGACACACACACGTTCGACCTTGTCGTCCTCGCCCACCTCCAAACCAAGCGTCAATATGCCGCGGCCGGTCTCCACCCGCAAAGACGATGCAAATGTGCCTTGGCCAGGCACCGAGAACTCTCCCCCTGGCTCAACAACACTGTGGTCATATACATATTTGGCGACGCAACGAATACCGTTGCCGCACATCTGGGCCTCGGAACCATCGGCATTAAACATTCGCATGCGGACCGACGCTTGTTCAGACGGACAGATCAGTATAAGACCATCGGACCCGATGCCGAGATGGCGATCGCTCACGGCGACCGCAAGGGATGCCGGATCAGCCACCTGCTCACCAAAGCAGTTCACATAGACATAATCATTGCCCAAACCATGCATTTTCGTAAAACGCATTACCGTCCCTTTCAACAGCCCTGCATTATACTTCCTGCCTGGCAGATATCAATGCGGCAATTGAAACGAAAAAACCGTCGCCCGAGGGGGACGACGGTCAGTCGTCATACTTTTCTGTATAGATCAGATCGACGCTACGTAATAGCGAACTCCTTGCGCCGGCTGTTCATCTGGGCCTTCAGCCGGGCTATGATCGAGGAATGCATCTGAGATACCCGAGACTCGGAAAGGTCCAGTGTGGCGCCGATCTCCTTCATGGTCATCTCTTCGTAGTAATACAGGACGATGATCAGACGTTCTGCCCGCGTCAGGCCCTTGGTCAACAGGCCCTTGAGGTCGCGTTTCTGCACCTCGTGTACCGGGTTCTGGCTCTTCTGATCTTCGATAATATCGATTTCGCGGATGTCCTTCTCGCCGTCCGATTCGTTGAACTTGTTGCTCAGCGATACCACCCCCGTTGCGGTGGCGTCTTTCTGCAGGCGGTGAAAATCCTCCATCGTCATGTTCAGTTCCGAGGCGATCTCCTTGTCGGTTGGCACCCGCCCGAGCTGCGCCTCCAGCGTCGTTAGAGCACGCTCCAATTGGTGGGCACGGGCGCGAACGAGCCGAGGCACCCAGTCCATGCTGCGAAGCTCATCCAGAATGGAGCCGCGAATGCGCGGTGTGCAGTAGGTCTCGAACTTGACCCCTCGCTCCGGATCAAAGGCATCGATCGCGTCCATCAGCCCGAATATACCGGCACTGATCAGATCGTCCAGTTCCACCTTGTCCGGAAGCTTGGCGTATATTCGGTCGGCGGTATACTTGACCAGCGGCAGGTAGTTCTCCAGAAGGCGGTTTCGCCAGAACTCGTCGTGCGTCTCAAAGAAAGCGTTCCACACTTCCTGGATGTCTTGAACTTGTGCCGTCTTCATTTGTGTACCTCCCTATAGCCTTGAAAACGCCTCTCGCCCGGCGGCAGGGTCCCATAAATGCCTGAAATCACATCCGTGTTGTTACGTCCGGCCCCCTGATGACCCGACATGCCAGCACATCCCTATCGACCAATTGAATTTAGCCCTTTAAAAAAACCACCCATCATCCACCGGGGCAATTCCGCGGTATCTATTGACCTGGCTGCATTGGTCGCAACAGGCCGCATCCGGCTCGACCATGTGTTATTTTGCCTGATAGAATTCACCTTACAGTCTTTCACATCAGAAGAACCGGGGTGTTGAACTCGGATGCTGCTTCTGCTCCAACAGTTCCCCCGCAAACCGGCTGTTAAGAACATTCTCGAAAAGCTTGGACATTTGATCTTTCAGATAAGCCTTGGCGTCAAGTGCCAGCAAACGCGAAGCCTTCTTGTCAACCACCGGAGTTGTTTCGAATCGGCCGTTGTCCATGAATCGAGTGTGCCGTCCATCGCACAGCAGCAGCCTGCGGTTTTGAATATGTTCGAAAATAGCTTGCGTCATGAGATCAGCAAATTCGTTCAC
>JAWLHD010000216.1:0-6945 GCA_041690555.1 Anaerohalosphaeraceae bacterium | reverse complement strand
TCGCCAGTGTGTTTCCTGTTTTTGGCCCCCAAAAGCGACCATAAATTGCTGCTCTAAAAGCACTTACAGGCGGAGTGACGACCTTTTAAGCCGTAGGTCCTGGGTTCGAGTCCCAGCGCTCTCATTACTTCTTGTTTTTTGAGTCGGTACATCGACAAATTCTTTTTTGGCTGCCTGCACAATGGTTTTCCATGTCGAGCGCTCCGGGGGGTTGGCAGGCCGGCAGATCAGATTGGCTTTGAGGCAGTTGGGGTCGCAAATACGGGCGTTTGCCTGGGTCTTATGCGAGAATATGTGAAGCTCTGTGCACCGAAATTCGTGTTGGAGCGGGCGAATTGCCGATAATCAGTGGACTGGCATCGGCCCCGGTCGGGGGCAGGCTCATGGAAGCGCCAGTGTAGACTCTTATATTTTAAGTTTAAGGAGAGCACGAATGGCCAAGAAGGCAGAGGCGGCAGCGAAACCAATGACCAAGGGCGAGATCGTCTCGGGGATCGCGGAGACGACGGGTCTGGCGAAGAAGGACGTCAACGCGGTGTTTGATGCGATGGCGGACCAGATGAAGAAGAACCTTGGTAAACGGGGACCGGGTGCATATACGGTGCCGGGTCTGATGAAGGTGAGCGTTGTGCGCAAGCCCGCCACGAAGGCCCGCAAGGGCATCAATCCGTTCACAGGGGAAGAGACTGTTTTCAAAGCTCGGCCAGCCAGGAACGTGGTGAAGATCAGACCGCTTAAGGGTCTCAAGGACATGGTCTGACCTGCAGAATAGACGCTTACCAACAGGCCCACGACTTCACTGGCGTGGGTCTTTCTTTGGACGGTGGAGCCTTTGCATCGTCTGTGATGCGTACCGTTAACAAGCGGGCAAGGTCAGAGTGCCGTGTGGTCAAGGATGGTTTCAATGACATTTGAGAGCGAACGCGACAAAGAGGAAGCATCCTTGAGGCTGCTGCGAGCGCTGAGAGAAAAGCTGGTGTCGGGTAACATTTCGGAGGCAAGATCGGCGGCTCACAATCTGTCGTGGCTGCAGGAGGATGGGTTGTCGATACTCAAAGAGGCGTTGTTCGGGGATTATCCTAAGATGTCCAAACAGGCGGCTGCGTATGGGCTGCGGAAGGTGAATGGGCGGATGACCAAGATGGCGGTGGAGGTGCTTGAGCAGGGACTTCGGCATCGTGATCGAAACACCAGGGATGCTTGTGCGAAGTCTTTGTGTTTGATGGGGGGGCAGGGTCATACGCAGCAGGCTCCAGGCAAGAGGCCCTTGCATCGGAGACGGCGGATAAGCGAGGCGCCAGCAAAAAGGCGTCAAGTGATGCGTGCCGACTCAGAGCCCAGATGCGGTTAACGAAGCGGAATGACCTGGAAATCATCGAAGACGGCATGGGTGTCCACGACACGGACTCCGGCCATGCCGGCGGGGTACTGGTTGTCCTGGCGGTTGATGACGGGTTGGCCATCCAGGAAGACGGAGATTTTATCGCCTCTGGCCTCCACCTTCAGTTCGTATGGGCGGTTGTTTTGAACTGGGGCGTCGGCGAGGGCGATTTCATGCCAGCGATAGCCGTCCATCTTGCCGAGTACGACCTTTGCGGTCTGGGGTATAATGCCGGCGAAGTAGCCTCGCATCGCGTCGTATCCTACGGCCGGGGCGTGGACGCGGAATACTACGCCGGCGTCGCGCGTGCCGCTGCGGATCAATAGCTGCGTCTTGAGCACGAAATCCTGCCATGCATGGCCACGAACCAGGGCTTTTTCGCCGCTTCGAAAATCGTTGAGGCGAGAAAAGGGGGCCCGGCCGCCCAGATGAAGCTGCCGATCCCTGACGCTTGCGTATGACGAATGACCGTAATATACCCAGCGGTCGAGCAGGTTGTCTTCGAAGGAATCGGCAAAAGCGGCGGTACTCCAGGTGATCTTTCGACCTGACGGATAAGGCAGCAGTTGGCCCGGCTGAACCGGTTTGCCGAAGGCGGGCGTGCCGTCATCTGTTCGGCTGAACGGCTGAACCATGACGACTCGCTGCCAGCCGGGCTGGGTGCCGATCTTGGTATGGTAGAGAATCCAATCCTCGGTTCCATCGGGCGAAGTGACAAAGCTGGGATGGCCGACTCCGAGTACTCTTTCTTCGCCGACGAAGACGGGGTGGGGACTTTTGTGCCAGCTTGCCGGGTTCATGGGGTCGTCGTCCTTGCACATCCAGAGCCAGTTCTGCTTATAGGAGGTCTGCCACGATCCGCTGCAAGAATAAATGACGAAGATTTTGTCTTTGCTCTTGAGGATTTGCGGAGCTTCGTGCAGGCCGCGGCCCTGTGCTGATTCGTCGACCCGTTCCCAGAGATGGGTGTCGTTAGGTGCAAGACGCACTCTGTTAGTTACGATGGTCCACGGGTTTGACATCTCGGCGATGTAATTCCACTGAATGTCCCGGTCATCCTCCCAGCCGGACCAGACAAAATACAACTTGCCGCGGTGCTGAAGGGGTGTGCCGTCGATTGCCCACCGGTTGTTGGAGTGTGTCTCGATTTCGTCGCCCGTATAGAGCATGCCGAGATCTTTATAGTCGCCCTGCGGATCATCGGTTCTGGCACGGAGCACGCCCATGCGATGTGTTTCATTGCGGCCATCCGAGGCGGCATAGTAGATGTACCAGCGGCCGTCAAGATAATGCAGTTCGGGGGCCCAGATTTGAGCACGATTCCAGCCGGCTTGCGGTGCTTTCCAGACGAGCCGCATTGTTCCTTTGTCCGTGATACAATTGGACTTCCAGACAATGATGCCGCCGTCGCCGGCACTCTGACAGAAGTAGTAGAAATCTCCGACCTTTGTCATCCAAGGGTCGGCTCCTTCTGCGATCGGGTTGGCAAAATAGTTCAGAAGTTCGAATGGGCACTTGTCTGCCCAAGCATTTGAGCTTAACAGGGCTGCTATTGCCGCAATAAGGTGTATCAGGGTGGTTTTCATCTGCCCATTTCCTTCACGAATCCGTTTCAGTTCCGATCTGATGTATTGAGACTTAGCTGTATCTGTGCGAATTCTATCAAAGAACAGATGGTTTTTCAACGTGACGGAATCTGCTTGGGGGCGATGAATCTGCGCAGTATAATGCGTCTCAAGCTGCCCGCCGATGTGTCGGGGCAGGTACACGAAATTGCAGCTATTATTAGGAGAGGCGGCACCATGAATCGCAATTTGATGTTCCCTGCGTTATGGATCTTTGTGGCAGTTTTTTTTGCGGGTTCATACTCCCCATGCAGTGCGGTTTCCAGTACTGTTACGCTGGAAAGCCTCCTGGAGGAGATGGTCAACCGGGAGACGATTGCCCGGCTGCCGAGCCCGGCCTATACGTGCAGACAAGCCAGCAGCTATGAACGCAACTCAACCGAGCCCGGCTCACCCACATGGTGGGCGAATGCCGACCGCAGCTATTTTGTGCGTGTCGATGAGCACAACGGCCGGAGAGAGCACGTTTTGATGGATGTGGAAGGGCCCGGCGCGGTCGTGCGCTTTTGGGCGACGTGGCATGGGCCGGGAGGGGGTGAATTCAGTAATGGAACGCTGCGAGTCTATCTGGACGGCAAGGCTGAACCGGTAATCGAGGGTCCAATGGCGGAAATCATCAGCGGCGGCAAGCTCATAGGAGAGCCGCTGTCATACAGCGTTTCCCCGGCTACACCTTACCGGCACCGGGGCCACAACCTGTACCTGCCCATTCCCTACGCCAGGAGCTGCAGGATCACGTATGAGACGGACGTGCTCATGGATCTGGGCGCCCACCGGGGCGAAGCACTCTATTATCAGATTAATTACCGTACCTACGAGGCGGACACCCGGATCGAATCGTTTAGTCTGGACAGGCTGGAACGGGCAGCACCTGTGGTCGAGCGTGTCAAGAAGATGCTTGCAGAGAACCAGCGCACGGGGCTGGACGGTTTGAAGCCCAACAGGCTTTCAGGACGCATTCAACCGTCGCAGCAACGTTCCGTCACCATCAAGGGACAGAGGGCGGTTCGGCTGCTGGAGTTTCAATTGCAAGCCGAGGACCTTCCTCAGGCCTTGCGGTCCACCATCCTCCGGATTGTTTTTGACGGCAAGGAGACTGTCTGGGCCCCTATAGGTGATTTATTTGGGACAGGCTATCACATGCGCCCGCACGCTACGTGGTATAGCGGCGTGACGGAACAGAAGTTATCGTGCTACTGGGTTATGCCGTTCCGCGAGAGTGCGGAGGTTACGATTCTGAACCTTGGAAGTCAGCCTATCGAACTGTCTTCGGGCCGGATACTGACGGGGCCATGGCAATGGGACGATAGGTCCTGTCATTTCCATGCAGCGTGGAAACAGTGGACCAACATAGAAACTCAGAGCAATGCACATGCCCGCGACCATGGCGCTTTCGATCTTAACTGGGTCACCGTCCACGGTCAGGGCACGTATGTCGGCGACGTCCTGACCTTGTTTAACACCGCGGGGACCTGGTGGGGCGAGGGGGACGAGAAGATTTACGTTGATGGCGAGTCCTTCCCCTCCCACTTCGGCACGGGCACCGAGGACTACTATGGCTATGCTTGGTGCCGGCCTGAATACTTCCATGCGCCGTTCCACGCGCAGCCCAGCGGAGAAGGCAATCTTGTCCCAGGCTTTACCGTGAACCTGCGGTACCGTGCCTTAGATGCGATTCCGTTCGATGAGTCCATTCAGGTCGATATGGAGTTGTGGCACTGGGCCAGAACGAAGATGAATTATGCGCCGACCACGATCTGGTATGCGCGGCCGGGGGCGAGGTGGAATGTGCGGCCGGATGCCGATGAGGCCAGACTGCCCGTACCCAGGTCCGTTGAAGACATCATTAAACCCCGCCGGGTCGAGAACGCCATTGAAGGCGAGACGCTCTCAATACGTGAGCGTACGGGCGGCGTCACCGAGGTTCAGAATATCCCTCATTTCAACTGGAGCAACAATCGGCAGCTCTGGTGGCGCGACGCAAAACCGAACGACCGGCTCGTGATCGAGTTCGACGTCAAGAAGGCGGGCAAGTACGAGGTGACTCTGGGCACCACCAAGGCGCCGGACTATGGCATTGTCCGACTTGCGATCAATGGTCAGAGTGGGATAGACTGGGACGGCTATCATACATCCGTGATGGCGACTGACGTGAAGCTGCCGACAGCACGACTGCGGCAAGGCACCAATACTCTTGAGGTGATGATCGTGGGCGCAAATCCGGCTGCTGTCAAACGCCACATGTTTGGGCTGGATTACATACTTGCCAGACTGGTAGCTGAATAGACACGGAAGGGCCTTATGCCTCCTTTTCGTGCGTACATCTGCGCACTCAATGCTTTTCGACTCGGGAAAAAGGTGTAAGCACGAAAAAAGCCCCATAAGTTGTTGTTTTATAGGGCTTCTAAACTCCTGCGAGGCGAACGGATCTCAAGATTTAAGGCCTTCCCGGGCAGTTCTGGCCCCAGCGCTGCTGCCCCTGAGCGCCGATCGCCACAGAATAAGCGACCACCAGCGCATCGTCAACAGCCGCCCGCCACAGAATGCCCCGATGCTCCGGTCCGGGCAACTACTGCATGCAGGGAGAGGGCTCTGCCCTAATTCCTATTGAATCGACGGGAATATAGGTTTTTTCTTGACGCAACCATAACCTTTGCATATCATACTATGTTTAGAATGCAGTCATCCTGTTTTAGGGAGGCTTTATGTCCTCTTTGATTTTGACGTCGGGACCCAATGAAGGCGATTATTACCCGCTCGGACAGCGAACCAACGTTATCGGCCGTGATCAGGCCGTCCCGATCCAAATTGTTGATGAGCACGTGTCGCGCAAGCACATGCAGATTTGCTTCGAGCCGGTGGATCGCATATACCGCGCGGTCGACATGAAGAGCAGACATGGTGTCTTTATCAACGGTCAGAGGATCTCCGGAGAAACAGTCCTCCACGATGGCGATCAAATACGCGTCGGAGAGACAAATCTCCTGTTTACCTTGGAGGACTTTCAGGACCGTGAGAGTGCGCTGTCCCACTTCAAAAAAGCCGGTGAGCGCATCCGTGTCACGCGCGTGGAATGAAGCCTAAGGCGATTTGTCCAAGGCTCCTGTTTGATTCTGACGTGTTGCAGGCGGGACATTTATGGCCGCTACAACTTCTGAAGAACCATTTCGCCGCACCGATGCTCGGTTTGCCACGACGCGCTGGAGCATGGTCCTGGCGGCTCAGAACAGTTCGGCTCAGTGCCATACAGAATCGCTGGTGACCCTCTGCGAGACCTACTGGTTTCCCCTGTACGCCTACATGCGCCGACGCGGCTGCACGCGCGATGAGGCCGAGGAGCACACGCAGGCCTTCTTTGCGCGTCTGCTCGAGAAGCAGGGCATTCGCCGGGCCGATCCCGCCCGCGGCCGATTTCGCAGTTTTCTTCTGACTGCCTTTAAAAACTTCATGTCCGATGAGCGGGACAGAGCCGAGGCACTTAAACGCGGTGGCGGCCGAAAGGCTCTGCCGATTGATTTTGCCGGCGCCGAAGATCACTACAGGTTCGAACCGGCCGATGGGCTCACCCCCGAAAAACTCTTCGACAAAGCCTGGGCGCTGACCGTGCTGCAAAACGCCATGGCGCGTCTTGCCGACGAATGGGCCGCCAGAGACAGGCGCAAAACCTTCAACCAGTTGAAAGACTATCTCACTGCCCACAGCAACGCCGTCCCGTACGCGGATCTGGCGGTACGGTTGACCATGACCGAGGGCGCCGTCAGGGTGGCGATCCACCGTCTGCGCAAGCAGTACCGCCAGACGCTGCGCGACGACATTGCGCAGACGGTTGCCGCGGAAGATGAAATTGACGACGAAATACGCGATCTTTTCAAGGCCTTGGGTGCCTGAGAATGGCTACGACACAAATACTTCCCGCGCCGTGTAACACTTTGGCTGTTT
>JAWLHD010000215.1:5430-6950 GCA_041690555.1 Anaerohalosphaeraceae bacterium | reverse complement strand
GTACTAAGATACTCAACATCGGCTAATCTGTCAAGATCGTCATAATCATAATCATTGGCCGGCCGGCGTCCCCTCCTAATAACGGAACCCCGGTCCACTCCTCAATAGATGTACCACCTCCAGTATTCATCCTCGACCCTCCACCCCCATAAAAATAGTACGCGCAGCGTGGCCGCTGCATTTAACGCTATGAAACAGCGCCCGCCAACAACCCCCGCCTCCCACTCATTTACTTATCTATTTGTCTAATTTTATACCCAACTACTCGTCTACCCAGCCCCCGCGACACTACTTCACTACTCCGCTGCTCCACTTCTCTGCTGATTTCGTGGCTCCAAATCGCCCCCAAGCGCAAAAACCCTCACCAAAACGAAAAAAACACCCCCTTAAGAAAACTCCTGCGCAAAAACACGAAAAAATGCGCACTCCTGCGCAAAAAATCTCCCCCCTTTTCAGCAAAAATACGCAAAACAAGCACTTTCCGCCGCGTTCTGAGCCCCTTCGAGGGGTCAAAACCCCTCAAAAACCCGCCCCTGGCGGCCTCACACCCCGATTTCACCCCGTTTTTCAGCGTGTTTGCGGCACTTGCAGTCCCCCGCATCGACCGCCCCGTCAAGCTTCACCGCCACGATACTCGTATCATCGATCTGCGGCGCAAGACCCACAAAACGCCTCCGAAACCCCAATATCGTCCGAACCATCTCACCCGCCGGGCAAAAAACGCACTGACTCGCCGCCGCAAGCATCCGATCCTTCCCCCAAGTCTCATTATCGAAGTTCATAGCGTCAATAAGCCCATCCGTGTACATAAGCAGACAGTCCCCGCCCTCAAGTGCCAGAGTCTCCGTCGCATACTCGGCATCCTCCATAATCCCAAGCACCAAACCGCCCTTATTAAGCTCAATAACGCGGTTTTGACGCAGTATAAGACCAGGCTCATGTCCGCAATTGCAGTAAGTAATCGTCTTGTCCCTGACGTTTACGATCGCCAGAAACAGC
Organism: Anaerohalosphaeraceae bacterium; assembly: GCA_041690555.1. Taxonomy (GTDB): domain Bacteria; phylum Planctomycetota; class Phycisphaerae; order Sedimentisphaerales; family Anaerohalosphaeraceae; genus JACZKQ01. The sequence goes on along the minus strand of JAWLHD010000215.1, from coordinate 5,951 downwards.
GTTATAAACTCCCCGTCCCGGCATTCCCGGCAGGCCATACTGTTGATCTTCGTAATGATCTCGATCATCGTATGCCGTCCGTAACCCCCGTCCATGCTCATCATCATCGCCGCCGGCACCCCCTTGCCGATCACATCCGCTATCGCAATCGCGATAACCTGATCGTCAAGCCGCACAAAATCATAAAGATCCCCACCGATCTGAAAACAAGGCTCATAAATCGCCGCCACGTCCAGCCCGCTGCAGCAAGGCGCCTCGCGCGGTATCATCCGCCGCTGTATTTCCGCCGCCAATCGCATCTGCTCAGCCATTCGGGCCCCTTCCAGGGCCTGGCTGTACAGCCGCGCGTTGGTGATGGCCACGGCACACTGGCTGGCGACAATCCGCGCCACCGAGTGCGCCTCGCTGTCGAAACGCGCCGGCTCCGGGCTGTAAAGGCGGAGGACGCCTATAGGTTTGTCGCGGAACTTCATGGCAACGGTAAGCTGGCTTATCAGATTTTCCTTTTCGGCCGCCTCGGG
>JAWLHD010000215.1:0-5420 GCA_041690555.1 Anaerohalosphaeraceae bacterium | reverse complement strand
CTCGGGGTACTTAACGCGGCTGTCGCAGCGCATATCGTCTATAATGACCGCTTCGCCCTCGAAAGCGGCGCTGATGACCGGGTCGTCCTTGCTGACGGGACCTTTGTTGCGATATTCCTCGCTCAGGCCGTAGGTGCTGCGCATCTTGAGGTCGCCGGCCTCGTCGTCGAGCAGCCGAATCGAACATGCCCGAGTGTTTGTTACCTTCACAGCGGCCTCTGCGAGCCGATCCAGCACTTCCTGCAATTGCAGGTTGCCCGCCACCATCGTCGATATATCAAAAAGCTGGTCCCGGCGGTCCAGCAGTTCTCCTGGAGTTTTTTCCGTCATTTTCCGATGATTTCACTGAAAACGATAATACCCAGTATTGATTATACCGGCCTTTCTGCAATAGTATACGGGTTTTCGGGCGCCGCGGGCGATTTTATTTGCGCCGGGTCGCGGCGGAGGCGTAAATGGCTGATACTGCAAGACATGTGATTTTTTCCGGACGCGTTCAGGGCGTGGGTTTTCGCTACACGTGCCACCGGATAGCCATACGGTACGACCTGACAGGTTTCGTCAAGAACCTCCCGGACGGCTCGGTCGAGATGTTAGCCCAGGGCCACTCGGACGATGTCGCTGACTGCCTTGCCGACATCCATGACAGTTTCAGCGGTTATATCCGCAACACCGAGACCACCGAAGTGCCGGTAAACCCTCGACATACCGATTTCAGAATTGCGTTTTAAGCCTAATCAGCCAACAATGAGGGCCCACAGTCGGGTCTTTGCAAAAGAGACTTTCCAGCGGCAGCATTTGCGGAGGGGCGACATGCAAGAAGATATAGATGGTCGGGCTAATGAGCCTTTCTTTTCTGGGGAGGTGGGACCGGATGACAGCGGCGCAGAGTCGGAGGACTGGTCAGGCCGTCGACTGGGACATTATCGTATCCGGCGGGAGCTCGGACACGGATCGATGGGTGTGGTCTATCTTGCCGAGGACATGCGACTTTGCCGATTGGTGGCGATCAAGTCGCTGACTGTCAGGCTGCGAAAGTATCCCGACGCAATCCAACAGATAAGGCATGAGGCACAACTGCTGGCCCAGCTAAACCATTCCGGCGTCAGCATCATCTACAATATTCTTGAGCACGACGGGGATACGTACCTGATCCTCGAATATGTTCCGGGTCGCACGCTGGCGGAATTGATCTCCGGCGGCAGTCGAACGGTGCTGGAAACAATTGCCACGGGGATTCAGATCGCCAACGCAGTATCGGCGGCGCATGCCATGGGAATTGTGCACAGAGACCTCAAACCGTCCAACATGAAAGTTACCGATGAGGGCGCGGTGAAAGTGTTGGATTTCGGTATTGGCTTGCCGCCCGCAAAAAACGCCGCAGCCAGCCCCTCGGCCGGCACCCCGGCCTATATGAGCCCCGAACAGGTGCGAGGCGAAGCGGTCGATGCGCAAAGCGACGTATGGTCGCTGGGCTGTATCCTCTACGAGATGGTCACTGCTCGCCATCCCTTCGCCCGCGCTGCGCGACAGGAGACATTCGCAGCGGTCCTTCAGGCCGAACCAGACTGGTCGGCTTTTCCGCCGGACATGCTGCCCGAGCTCCGTGCAATAATCGCAAAGTGCATAGCCAAAGAAAAGCTCGCGCGCTATCGGACCGCCGAGCAGCTTGCCGCGGATCTGCGCCGCTGCCACGAGATGCTGACCAGTTCGGCGGTAAATGCCCGCGTCCTCTGGCGCCGCGTCCGACGGCCCCGTGTCGCCGCCGCAATCTTCTGTCTTTTCGTCATCATTGCCGTATTGGCCTCCTGTGCAATATACCGCGCACAACGTATTCGCTGGGCGCATACACAAGCATTGCCCGAGGTCTCCCAACTGATCGAACAGCAGCATTACTGCAAGGCCTTTCACCTGGCCGGACAGGCTCAGGATTGGATTGCAGGCGATTCGCTGCTTGTCCAGCTATGGCCGAGAATGGCCAAGCCCAACTTCCGCCTCTTGACCTCGCCCAGCCGAGCCAGGGTTGCTTATCGGGAATACGGCGATGTCGACGCGCCGTGGAGAAGCCTCGGGCTTTCACCAGTAGAGCAGACATGGTTTCCGTTCGGCGTCTATCGCCTGCTTATCGAAAAAGATGGTTGTGCCCCGGTTGAGCGGCTTATCTGGAACCTCCATCATCGCCTCGATTACAAACATTTGCCTGAACAAATCGTGCTCCACAGTTATGAAGAAATCCCGCCTGACATGGTGTATGTCCCGCCCCTGCTTGTGCCGGCCGCGGACTGGTGGTTCACGACGCAAAAACAGAAATGGACCGGAGCTTTTTTCATTGATCGATATGAGGTCTCCAACCGCCAATACCATCAATTTGTCACAGCCGGCGGTTATGCAAGCAAGAGTTTCTGGGAGCACTCATTTATCAAGGACGGCCGGGAAATCACATGGCAGCAGGCTCAGGATTTCTTCCGCGATTCGACCGGGCGCCCCGGTCCGGCTAACTGGCAGTACGGCATTTATCCAACGGGACAGGGCGATCTTCCGGTTACCGGCATCAGTTGGTATGAAGCCTGCGCCTATGCCCGATACAGGCAGAAGGTGCTGCCCACCATATACCATTGGATAGCCGCGGCCATGCCCCTGCAAACCAGCACGTACACCATTGCCCGCAGCAATTTCAGCGCCGCTGGTATTCGCCCTGTCGATGGCACCGAGGCCATGAATGTCTTCGGTGCTTATGATATGGCCGGCAACGCCGCCGAATGGTGCTTTAACGCCAGAGATGATTCGCCAGATCAACGCTATGTACTTGGCGGCGCCTGGGATCAGCCCGACTTCATGTTCTATACCCCCGCATGTAATGACGCATTCGAGCGACCCGACAACACGGGATTTCGATGCATTCGCTGTCTCCCTGAAGAAGACCTCGAAAGAACATGGGTCGTTCTGTCGGCGCCCACACTTGTAAATCAGCGCAACCTTCATGCCCTGCATCCGTTGCCTGAACGCGACTTCAGACTCCTTACGCGAGGTCTGTTTGCATATGACCGCCAAGCTCCGTTCAATGCCGAAATTGCGCTCGCCCAGCCCGTGTCACCTCCCTGCCGAATGGAACGCGTTACGATCGACACCGCTTACGGCGGACAACGCATGGATGTCTTGATGTACCTGCCGGATTCCGCGAGCTTCAAGCCGCCGTATCAAGCCGTAGTCATCTTTCCAACCGGAAGCGCATTGATAAGGAGATCAAGCAGCGATATACCTGCCGAGTGGCTCCACCTTTACCTGGTCCGGAGCGGACGGGTCGTTGTTATGCCCGTATACAATGGCATGTGGGAACGCGGACCGCTGCCTTACGAGTGGAGCTGGACCATCTCAAGCCTGCCGGTCTTCGAATGGGCAAAGGACTGGATGCGAACTGCCGACTATATAAGGACAAGACAGGACATCGATAAAGCCAGAATCGCCTTTTTCGGCTACAGTCTCGGTGGCGTGGCGGGGGTTTTCATGTCGGGCGCCGAGGAACTGCCTTTCCAGGCATGTGTGCTCCGGGCAGGCGGCATACCCATCTACGAAGAGCCGCCGCCCGAGCGAGATCCCGTCCATTATCTGCCTCGAATAACAATTCCCATGCTTATGATCAACGGAAAGAATGACTGGCTGTTACCCTTCGATGCATCTATTCGGCCCATGTTCGATCTCATCGGCACACCGCCGGCGGCGAAACGTCTGGCGGCGGTTTATGAAGGCCATCACGGCATACCGGAGGACAGACTTGAAAGTGAAATCATCCGCTTTCTTGACAAGTACTTCGGCGCCCCGCAGAATATCGCCCCGTAGTAACCGCCCGGCTCACTGCGAACCATCGTCGGACTCGGACACTGTCTTTGCCGCACGCGCCAACAGTTGCCGCAGCTTCAAGGGAATCCATGACGACTCGGAGTACTTGAAAAAAAACGCGCCAAGATCATGAGCAGAGTGTTGCGATATTATCTCGCCATGAAAGACAACCGCCGCGGCGATCGCCATGCAGTACACCGCCAGAAAGACCTCTCGGACCCATTCACTCTGAGCCTCACGCCCCTGCTGCCTGGCATATTCCTTGATTGCGCGTAAAGTGGCTGATTTTGTTTCCCCATTCAGCAGACACTCCAGAATTGGATCGCCGGCTAATGATTTCAATCGCGTGCCGGGCCCCTGAAAGACCGCTGGAAGCGCCTCCTTCACTTCCAGAGGCACCGGCAATGGGCTCTTCAGGATATCGCAGAGCAGATCCAGCCTGTCCTCATCGCATCCTGAAGGCATGCTGACGGGTTCTCCAAGTCCCAGTCGCAGTAGATTGATCTTGGCATCTGCGCTGTATCCGCTGTCTTGTGAGTCAGTGCTCAATAGTGTGTCATCTCCCGTGGCGGTGTATAAAGCTGTAGCCGCTTTCAAATAACAGTACCGGCTCAAACTCGCAATCTTGCCGCAGGCTTCGAGAAAACTGCGATGAAAGCGCGAATCTCTTCATCAGGATCTTCTTCGCAGCCTGCCTGGTCGATCAGATGGCGTCTCAAAATCACTCGGAACCGCTTCTTAAGGTTAGACACCATGTTGTACGCAGTCGCTTCGTCTGGGACGCCGTAACGCGCGCACAGATTCGCCATCCTGTCGCGATGCTCTTCGGTCCGACACTCAACGAGCCATTCGCGGAATACCTTCCAGTGCGTGTTCTTGCCGCGCAGTCTGCATTCATCCTCAAGCTCCCTGAGGACACCCTCCAGCACGTCCTCGGCCCAGACCCTGACGAACTCTGCTTCGGCGTCCGTTCCGTGCTCCGCCGTGACGTCATAATCGATAATACAGGTCCAATTGTCCTTCGCGCGGACACTGGCGGCATAGTTTCTTATGGCCACCAGGAGAAAACTGCGAAAGCGGCCACGGCTCCGGTCCGCCTTATCGAGGAATTCTCGCCCTAATATCTTGTCGGTGAAAAAACCCTGCACGAGGTCCTTTGCCAGGTCGTTGGAAAAGCCCCTGCACCTCAGATACGCATAAAGGGGTTTCCAGTATTTTTCGCAAAGCTCACGTAATACGGCGGCTCGCAACAGAGGATTGCCAATGCGCGTCCAGTCCGTTTGGGGCAAATCCACGCCCCGCCCCCTTGTTTCCGTATCGAAGGATTCCATGCTCACCACCCTTGGCGACAAATGCGTCAGGCAAAACGAAACACTGGATCGCGGATTATAGACAGTATACACATGCTGTCCTATCGGTCAAGACCCTACAGGCCAGCTCGTTTGCATGCTCTTATTGCCAATATTTTTTTATTAATACCCGCAGCCAGATTCTCACGACTCACAAGTACTTACTACAGGTTAACACGGTCTGATCGAAATCAGGGACCTTCAAAGGGAGAAAGGCATGAAAAAAACTTCAAT
>JAWLHD010000214.1:5245-6976 GCA_041690555.1 Anaerohalosphaeraceae bacterium | reverse complement strand
CCCAAAGCGCCGCCGGCCGACCCGGAGCCGTCTACCTCGCCTCCACCGAAAACTCCCAACTCCAATTCCGCCAACCAATCCTCACAGACACCCCCCACCTCCACGACGCCGACTTCGACACCTTCACTATAGGAACAATTACGACAGAGATATCCGTTGAAGTCCAAATGAAAGCCGACAATAGAGCCGCCTTTGGCGAAAAACTCGCTTTTACCCTCTCGCCAAAATAACACGCAAAAATATGCAAAAACACCCCGCCCAACGACAATATTTTCAAAAAAAGATCTGTTTGCTCCGCCTTCAGCAAGCATTCCAGAAATAGGATGGTAGTCGCATAGGCGATGTGGTTCAAAATGGTCAGGAGTATCATATCACCGTTGGCCGATCGAGGTCGGTCGAGAGTTGCGTGGGATGAGCCATCATGGCGGTTCTAAAATCGTCCACCCACCCCGATTCGGCCGTGCCGGCCGCTTAATCCTTTAAGCACATTAACGTGCGCCAACTCCCCATCCGTCCCAAAGAACTTCGTTCAGCCGGACTCTTGCCCTGCCCGCCGTTTTCGGGTATGGTAACCACGGCGGGACTCAATCTTCCGGAATTCGGCCGGTTGACGACCATACTCGATTAAGGATTACAATAATGCAAAGGCCCGGACACACACGCGCATTCACGCTCATCGAGCTGCTCGTAGTAATTGCGATCATATCGCTCCTCTTGGCCATCCTCGCCCCGTCCCTCCGAATCGCCCGAGAGCAGGCCCGCGAAGTCATCTGCCGCGCCCACCTCCACCAGTGGGGCATTATCTTCCCCCTTTACCTCCAGGACCACGATAACAAGTTCATGCCCGGCATCGATGAAGACTGGGCAACCGGCCGATACTCATGGATATATACACTCATGCCCTACTACGAAACACCCAAGATCCGCCTCTGCCCGAGCGCATCCCGCACAATACCCCAAGGCGGCCAGAAACCACACACCGCATGGGACATGACCCTCTCCAACCCAAACGAACTCTCATGGATAAAGGACCCCCTCGCAAGAATCGGAAGCTACGGTATCAACTGGTGGGTCAACGACTCCCAGGTCGTCGCCCATACCAGCCTCGACGTACAGCTCAAATGGCGCCGAGGCGACCAGAAAAACGCCGCCTCTATCCCTGTACTCGCCGACATGGGCTTCATGCTCGCACGACCAAGAGCCACCGACGACCCCCCGCCCGAAGACGGATTCTTCGAATACGACCGAGGAGCAAGAGGCATGGACCGCGTCTGCACAAACCGCCACCGCGGCGGAGTCAACATCCTCTACATGGACTGGTCATCGAAAAAGGTCGGCCTCAAGGACCTCTGGCGACAGGAGTGGCACAGAAACTACACCCCAATGGAACACGACTGGCCCGAATGGATCGAAATGGCCAAGTGACAGAAAAAAAGCAGAGGACTGGCGGATAGCCTGGTCCTCTGCCTCTGCTGAAAATGGTGCCGTCACGCTCATTTGCCCGCTACGGACATGCTGCCTGCGGAACAAGATTGCATTCCAGCCACTGACCGGCTATTTCCGCCAGATCGAGAAGGTTTACAATGCAGTCTCCGTTCACGTCGCCCGACAGCGGCGATTCGCACACGGGCATTAGTGTGTCGAACTTCCATATCGGGCCCTCAACCTGCTGTATCCCGTCACTGCCTCGGACCTGCCACCAGTAGCTCGCACCCCACTCAAGCACACCGG
>JAWLHD010000214.1:0-5235 GCA_041690555.1 Anaerohalosphaeraceae bacterium | reverse complement strand
CACCGGGGTCATATGAAGTCGCTCCCGACTCGAGCACAAATACTCTGTCGTCCGGATCGTTGAAGCTGCTGTTGCCCTTGCTCAAATACACTGTGTGCGTGTACGGACCGCCAACGGGCGCCGCCAGCCAGCTCAAAACGATCTCATAAGGCAGAAGGTTTTGCGCGCCGTCCTCCGGAATAGGATCATACGGCTGCGGCGGCGCCGTGGTAAAGCTCCACACGTTACCTTCGACTGTACCCGTCGCTGTTATGGTATCCACCCGCCAGTAATAAGTCTGCATCAGGTTCAATGCAGCCGTCGGAGCGTAGCTCGTTTGCGAAGCGCTCAAGCCCGCTGTTTCAAGAACCGCCCCCGCCATGTTCGGATCGTCATTCAAGTAGAATGTCTGCCCCGTTACCGAGCCTCCGCCCGCCGTCCAGCTCAGCACCCAGTCGAGTGATACGTCGATCGCTCCGTGCGCCGGATCGGGCCTCTTGGCGATCGGCGTCACCCAGTAAAGCGCCTCGATCTCTTCGCCCAGCCGTATGCCGTCCCATATCCGCACATCGTCCAGGAGCCCGTTGAACACCTCCGACCCCGCGCCGGCCGCCGCAAACGTCGCCCCTACCGTCATCGGCGCCGCAGTGCCGCCGTCAAACGCAAAGGGATACGTCCCGTTCAGCTCGCCGTCCAGATACACCCACGCGCGCGTTCCGTCGAAACTCACCGCCAGGTGCTCCCAGTGCCCCGGAACCAGCGCCCGCATCGGCGCCGCATTGCCGCCGTCGCTGAATGTCCCGAAGCGAACCGCGCCGTTGGTGTTATGCGCCTGCCACTGAAACATCATTCCCCCCGCCGACCACGCCTCTCGCTTGCCGAGGATTCCCTGCCAGTTGCCGTTCAAGCCGTCCCACTTGGCAAGACACGACACCGTCAGTTTGCCCGTCGTCGCCGGGTTCCAGTTTCCGACGCTTACGCCGTTATTCAATCCGTTAAACACCGCCGCCTGACCCGACACGCCCGGAGCAAACTGAACACTGCTCAAGGCCGTACCGTGCCTGCCTTCACCTGACGAATCGGCCAGATTACCGTCAAATGCATAATGTGCCGCCAGCCGTCCGACGTCGAAACGCCAAACCGGGCCCGTCGCGATAACGCCGCCTCCGCTGTCCCGTGTCACTATCTGCCAACTGTAAGTCGCCCCCTCCGTCAGCGCAACCGCGGGCGTGTAGCTCGTATCCGTCACGTTGGCGACAAAGCTCACTGCGTTCGGGTCGTAGCCTCCGCTGTTCGGATCCCCAGGACTGCTCATCCAGACGTCGTACGAAGCGATGCTTCCATCGCCCATCCACTCCAGCGTCACCAGCGGGCTTTGCCCCCAATCCTCATGCCCCGGCGACGGACTCGTCGCAATCCCTTCCGTTGTGAACGTCCAAAGGTCGCCAGTTTCGCCTCCCTCCACGTCAACGCGCCAGTAATACGTCGTCGCAGGAGCCAGGCCGCCCGGATCATAGCTCGCCTCCTCTGTTGTCGCCGCAAGACTCACGGCCGCTGTCGTACCCATGTAAACCTTGTAAGTCGGATTGGCAAACAGCCCTTCACTTGGAGCTTGCCAGCTCAATGTACTGCCCACCGCCACCTGACCTGCACCGTTGGCGGGGTTCGGCTGCCTCGCCTTGTAGTTGAGAACGAACCCGCTCGGATCGAGCCGCTCATTCGAAATCGCCACGCTGTAAATCACGCCGCCCCACTGCTCGGCCGCCGCCCATCCCGTGTTGCCGATCCAGAACTTCGACGTGGCGGTGCCCATATTCGCCGCCCTTGTGCCCGTCGCCGCAAGAACGCCATCGATATATACCTGCACCTGGTTGTCTGACTTCCTGTACCTCATTACCAAATGATGCCTCGTGGCGTCAGGTACATTCCACGGGTGCACCCCTAGCGCCCCAGCCGAATTCTGTACCCGAACCTCCACGTTCGTCTGGTTGGAATTCACCCCGAAGAAAAACGTCTGGGCCGCTTGGAACGACGACACATCCGACCCGAACACCGGCGCCCACGACGTCGTCCCCGTATAACTTGCCACAAATTCAACAGTGAAATCCCCGGTCAACGCACCAAGGCTCAGCGGCGTTGACACATAGCTCCGAACGCCGTCCGAAAGAAAACTCAAGCCCCCGCCGGCCACCCAGCCCTCGCTCGTCCCGAATGAACCCGCCCCCGCAGACGTATTGGCAAAACCCGCCAGAACGCCATGATTGTTGTTGCCCGAAAGGTCCAGCGCCGTCGTACCGCTGCCGTCCTGAAAATCATACAACAGCAGCGTAGCCCCAGATGCAAACCCCCCCACGATGCCAGCCGCAAAAATGCAAACACCCGCCAACCACAGAACACGTTTCATATCCATGACTCTTCTCCTTGCCTGTTTTCTACTTCCGATGACTTGTACGTTTTTCCAATACTTGGGCCGCCACGTCGCATCCATTCAGGCCGGTAAACTTGCCTGCTATCCCGCCGTCGGCCACTCCTCGCGCCGCCTCCCTCGAAACCTGATTCTGCCGTTCATCCACCTCCTTTCCCCTCTGCCAGAATCGACCCGCACCGCCGTTGGCGTCTGTCATTGCCGACGTACCCTAAGGGCGGGGCGGGGTCACCATCGCAGATGCGCAGGTGTCCTCCCTGGAATATAGTGCTTCTTCGCCCAGTCGTAGTCGCGCGGCTGGTCCGGCAGGACATCCTTAAACTTAACCAGCTCCGAATCGGATACGCCGTCTATCATGGCGCGTGCCATCTCCCGAGTCTGCTTCTCAACCCATTTGTGTTTCGCGGCATGTCCGTCAGCAAAGGCAAACGTGCTCCGCTCATTGTGCCAGATAGCAAAAGGATCGGTCCATCGCCTGTGGGTAAGGACTATGTTCCACGTCCGGTTGTTGTAGCCATACCCGTCCATTTCTTCCAGCCACGTAAACTTCTCAGCAGGACTGACGAATTCATCTCTCTTTCTGATCTGGCAATCTGCTTCTCCGCTTCCCTCCCCGCCCCACAACGACAGGACGGCGCCCAGCGAATAGCTGCGATACCCTCCGATGCCGCCGCCGGACCCCTGCGCAGGATAGAGATGTCGCCGATCTGAGGGGCAGTGATAGACTTTTGAGTTTTCCACGTACGGCCAGACAGCCCCTTTCTGAAATCCACGGACTTTGTCCTCAATGGTTTCGTTGCTGTAGGTGCTCGCCGCGCTCTGGGGACGCGACACGAAATTGTGCACCAGCACGCCTTTGTAGGTAGACCACCCCGAAAGAGTGTCGCCAGTGTCCCCATCCATGATGGAGTTGTCGTTATCTTCGGCGTACAGGTACCAGGAAGCACCCAGGCCCCTGATATTCGCCATGCAGACGATCGCCGTCGCCTGAGTCTTCGCCACCTGCAATGCAGGAATGATGATCGACAGCAGAAGGGCGATAATTGCTACAACTACCAGCAGTTCGATTAAAGTGAAGCCTGCATCCCTTCGACCTTGGCGGCATGAAGATTTCATAGCGCGCTCCCTGTGAGAACTATCGCATTGTTAAACGGGGCAATAAAAACGACAGACACGCCTCCTGCGGAATCAGATTGCACTCCAGCCACTGCCCCGCTAATTCCGCCAGATCCAGAAGATTCACGATACAGTCCCCGTTCACGTCGCCCTGCAGCGGCGGATAACACGCCGTCGTCCCTGACAGCCGCGTCGGCTCCCCCCTCAGCGTAGCAAACAGGTCCATCTTCATCGCCGTCTGATCGATCTGCCGGATCACACGAACTTCCGAAGGCCCCTCCGTCTTCGTCCACCGATACCCGTTCGCCGGCCCCGCAACCACAACCGGCTCGTACTCCTTCAACCATCCGAGCCCCAACCGCTCGCTGATGATCGCCGACAGGCAGCTCGCATCGTAAAGCGCCTTGTTGCTCGCCGGCATGATGCTCTTGAGATACGCCCCTAACGCATTGTCCGGGTAAAGGTGCCCCTCCGTCGTCTTGTTGATCGCCACCCGCGCCCCCACCGGCGCCGGCATGATCCACGTCTCCAGCCCGCTCTGGCAGACCACGTACATCGACCACGGATCGTTATTCCCGTTGAACTCGTTGATGATCTCATTGTTCGACCCGCCTAACCACATGATCCGCACCCGGTCCTTCAGCTCGAATCCCTCTATCCGCGCCTGCAGAATCGCCGAAGCCGGATTCGTCCCCGGCCCCACCGGCACGATCCACACCGGATTCTCAGGAGACGCCCCTCGCGCCGCCGCCAAAATCGCCTCGCTCGCCTCCGTCACGATCGGCTCAGTATCGAACCACATCCCACTGCCCGGAACCGCCATCCGCGCATTCGCCCCGCGAAACACCATCGGCATCCGATCCTCGCCCAGCCCGCTCTGCCGCGACAGCTCCATCACGTGCACTATCTCCCCGTAGTTGACAGGCTCCTGCCCCCCGCCGTGATGCGTACTGTTGATACCAAGTATATCCAGTTCGCTGAACAGCGCATAGCCGATGTAGTGCTGGTCGTCCTGCTCGTTCTTCGCATCCGTATCCAGCAGCAGTTGCGGCACGCCCGCCGTCTCCGCCGTATGCGCCCGCACCAGCGCCCAACAACTATGCGAATACGCCCCCGCCTTCACCGTCAGCACCACCTTGTAAATCCCCGCCTTCGCGAAAACATACTCGCATTGCGCCCCCGTCGCCTTCCCGCCGTCCCCGAAGTCCCACTGATACTCCTCGATCTGCCCCACTGACCCCGCTGCCGAAAACGCGGCCGCCCGCCCCGCCATCACCGTCTTCGCCAGCGGCACGATCCGCGCCTCAACCGGCGCCAGCACCCTCACCTTCCGCCGCACGCGATCCGTATGATCCCCGTCCGAGAACTCAAGCTGCACCTCCATTTCCCCAGTCGACGTAAACACATGGCCAACCGTCCGCCCCGTCGCCGTCCCCCCGTCCCCGAAATCCCACGACCACGACGTTATCTCCCCCAGCAGCGGCGTCGCCGAAAACTCCACCGCCTCCGTCGCGCGAATCGGCCCCGACGGAAGTTCGATCCGCGCCCCGATCGGCGGACAATACGCAACAATCCACGACTTCCCCGCCTCGCCCCTGAAATGAATGCTCTTGATCGCAGTCTTGTCGTCCCGGCTGAACACACTCACCCGGATCGCATCAGTAGCCGCCGCCTCCGTCCCCGCCCCGCCCCAAAGGTAATACCCCCGATCGTAC
>JAWLHD010000213.1:0-6977 GCA_041690555.1 Anaerohalosphaeraceae bacterium | reverse complement strand
GGCCCTTGTCGCAAGCGGCAGTGCAACCCTCGAAGTCGCCGCCGCCGGCTGCCCTCTGATCATAATGTATCAGTCCAGCCGAATTCTCTGGCACCTCGTCGGCCGCTGGCTCGTTCGAACTCGATTCCTCTCACTGGTCAATATCCTTGCCGGTCGTGAAGTCGTACCAGAATTCATGCCCTATTTCAGATCGCTCAAACCCATACAGAAGACGTGCAACTCCCTCCTCTCCAGCAAATTGAGGCTCATGAAGGTAAGCTCCGAACTCGTCGACGTGGTCAAGCCCCTTGCCCAGGGATACGCATCCGAGAAAGTCGCTGCCCTTGTCGTAGAGATGTTGAGTTGACCCTCAGCCATCCACCCGCCGCCTTGCTGTTCGTCAAGAGCCACGTGATGCATCCCGCCGACACCCCCCCAAGGTGAGCCGCCGCAATTGGAATACCAAGAAGATCGGGGTGCAGAAAACCAAGGAACATCCTGCCGCTGACTGCTTCCAGCACCGATTTGCCCGCGACCATAGCAAGCGAGATCATACCCGCCCGGCGCGATCCGCTGCCCGCCTCATCGCCAAATATCAGTTCCAGCGAACAAACCGCCATCAGTCCGTGCCCCAGGCCCGAAAGCCCGCAGTAGCCGTATGCCCCCGAGCCCGGAAGCGAAAGCATCGCTGCCGCCATCCCGCCAAGCGCCGAACCGAAGACGTACACAGTGCGCCTGATGAATCCCACGCGCCCAAGCTGTGAATAAAGCAGGAAGAACGCCGCCCCGTCTAACAGAAGGTGATACCAGCTCACGTGCACAAAGGGATGGCTCAAAACCCTCCACCACTCGCCGCCGATGACCTTGTCGGGCAGCAGGATCATCGACTCGGCGAATCCGCCCCAAATCAGCGGCGCGTTCAGAAGCCCGATCACAACTGCATATACAAGTATTTCTCTGCGTTTCATGATATGCCTCCATGAAAAAGCCGGCGACGACCCCGCGCCGCCGCCGGCCGACGCTGCATCACCCGTGATGCTTCTGTCTCCTCTTGCGCCCGAGCCATGCCGCAAGCCCGATGAACCCTAAGCCGACCGGACCGGAACCGCCGCCTCCGCCCCCCACGCCCGGAGAACGCCGACCCTGGAACGTGCCCTCGTTGCCCGATGGATTCGTCCCGGTGTTGTCAACGCGATAGCTCTTCACCGGCTCACTCTGGCGCTGCTGCTGTGCTGCACGCTCCGTTTGAACCCGCTGCTCGTTCTTTCGCTCGATCCCGAAACGTTTGAAGCTCTCTTCCATGATCACCAGCATCGACGTATAATCCGTAACCAGCGAATACTCCGTGCCAACTTTCACTATCTCTCGCCGGAGTGCCTCGGTCTCGCCTTCGTCGCGAACAACCTCCATGATCTCATTGATGCTCGAAAGCGCCCACAGCCGCTCCAACTCGGGGTTGTCGGTATCAACCGCCGGCAGTTCGGCCTTGCACTTCCATGTCTTCTCCTGCCCGCCAAGTTTGCCCCGCAGTTGAATCTCCACCTCGCCCGCCTTCTCGTAATGTCCGAATACAACCAGTTGCTGACCGTAATAGAGATTCCCCAGCGCCGCGGGCGTTATATCCTTGACGTTGCCGCCTGCTATCTTCAATTGCACGTCGCGCAGCGATTCATGCAGCATATGTGACTTTGCCTGCAATATTCGTCCCTTGATGTCGTCGCTGTCCGAGATGTTCATCGCAAAACCGCCCGAGTCTTTGGCAAGTCGCTCCATCAACGGCTTGTCGCCGCTGTTGCCGATCACGAACGTGAACATGCGAACGTCGTGTTCCTCTAACAGCCGCAGGTATTTCGCGTGGTTGTCGTTGCTCACGTTTGTTACCGCGTCCGTAACCAGGATCACCGCCGTCGTGCGGTTCTTGTCCAGCTTTGCATACGCCGCCTGAATGCCCGCGAACAATTGCGTTCCGCCGCCGGCCTTGATCGCCCTGATCCTCTCTATCGCCTCGGCAGCGTTCTCTTCTTTGGCCGCGACGTAGCCGTTGGTTATGTCCCTGGCCGTGTCGCTGAAAGCTATAACCCGGAAACGGTCCTGCCCGCTCATCCTGCCGATCGCCTCGCACACACCGTCGATCAGAGTCGATATATTAGCGCCCCGCATACTCCCCGATGTGTCCAGCACAAACGTCCAGTCCGCTCCGTCCGCGCTCCGCTCCAGGTCCGCCGCCGGGGTCACAACCACCATGAACGTCCCCTGTTTTGACTTCTCTGCGCGATAGGGAATCACTTCCACGCGCGCCGGCGCTGCGTCGTCCAGCCTGTAATAGAATACAATGTCTTTGTTCAAAGCAGCCGAAGACGACTCGATCTTTGCATGAACCACGCTCGAACCCGAAACCTCATCCGTCTTGATAGTCGCGCCCGTTTCGTATCCCGGCATTCGAACGCTCTCGACGGCGAACGCCGACTTCAAAACCAGATCGAACGTGAATGACTCCCTCACCGCCTCATCCACCGGCCAGAACCCTCCAGGATCGTCCGAGCCCCCGCCGCTAAGCGGATAAACGTAACGACCCACGTTCGAATCGACCCGAACGGGCTGATAGTAAACCAGCCGCAGCCGTGTATCCGCCTTCGCCACAACCGGAAAAACCGTAACGTCGAATGTCTTGTAGCTGTTCTTTTCCGCAAGTGCCGGATCCACCCGCCTCCGCGTCTCCTGCTGATAAATCTCCCTCGCCCGCTTCCGTTCGAGCACCTCCCCGATAACCTCCTTGCCGTCCATCCAAAGGCTCAACTCCGAAAGGCTCGCCTCCTCCGGAATCGGAAATGAGTAAACCGCCTCAAGGTCCCGCGCACTGTCGTTGTAAAAAACCTGATCGACCTCCGTCCGCGCAAAACCGTTGTTGATCAACACGCTGACGCGATGCGATTTGCAGTACACCGACGAATCCCCGCCGCTGGTCGGCTTAAGAAGACCCGCCCCCATGCAGGCCTTCGCCGCCAGCAGCAGCAAAACCACACTAACACCTGCCCACTGCCTCTTGCCGTTGCTGATTTTCTCTCTTGTCTGCCACATCTTCCAATCTCCTTTCCTGAACAACCCCAACGATTCCTGATAAACAAAACGCTGGTGTTCAGGCCAAAGCAAGGACTGTGCCAGACCCTTTCCTTGAAATGCAAGTGACGTTCAGGCAAAGACTTATGGTGAGCTCCCGGCCGCCCCCGGCTGCTCGCGATCCGTTCCCCGATGACATTCCATGCCGATGCGCCATGCATCAAATGCGCATCCATGCCCCTCAGCAGGCCGCCCCCGTCTCAGCGGATAGTGTAGTTGTACTTCTCGATTGCCTCGCGCTCGATCTCTTCCAGGATGATCGGAAGATGCTTGACCGGCTCTACCTCGCTGTTGACCCCCGCCATTTCCTTCAGCTTGCGAGCCTCGCCATAAGCCGACTTGATCGTATAAGTCACCTTGATCCCATGCTCCTCCAGACCGTCCAAAGCAAACAGCGGTATCGAAATCGGCGCCTCATCCGTATACCCCGGAATAATCGACGGACTGATCAAACCGTCGTCGAAACCCGCGTCCATGTTCCGCCGTATCAGACTGCCGCCGGTATACCATTCGCCCTTGACGCTCCGCGTGATCTCCCTCGCCTCCTTCTTCGACACCATGCCAAGCCTCGCCATCTCTTCGTCGATCAATCGAGTCATGGCCTCGTTGTATGCCCGAACGTCCAGATGGCTCTCCTGCAAAGCCTCCACCGACAGCTTCGCCCCAACCGCGTTCGAATACAGATCGTCCCACGAAAACGCCGACTCGTGCAGCGGCTCGATCAGCAAAAACCGCGTCCCCTTCCACGTCAGCATCTCATGCCACAGCGTGCCATAGAACGCCACCACCGGGCCCATGATCACCGCCGACTCGCGCGCGATCCGCTCCTTCTCCTCCTCCCCAAGGCTGTCCCAGTTCGCCGGATACTCCACCTCAATCCTGTTCGTAGTCATCTCCCACGCCGGGCTCACGCTGAATTCCTCTCCCTTGCGCATAATCGTCTCGTAAGCCTTCACGTAGGTCGCTCTGCTCATGTCCGCCGTCCCGCGAACATGATCCATATCGATCGACCCCCCGCGCAGCGTGTAGAATATCCCCACCGCTTCCGACCCGCCGAAACCATAAGAATGAGTCCCCAGGTTGTTTGCATTGCCGAACGTTCCCTTCGGCGTATAACCCCACCGCGCCTTCGGACCGCCGCCCACGCCGCAGCCCGCCGTGCTCAGCGCCGCCGCCGCTGCCGCCAAAACCAGTCCCCGCGCTGCACCTCTCGTCATACTTCTGCCCATGATTGCCCCCATTCAATTCGAATCATAAAGTTGGCTTCTCTATGTCCGGTCCGCTTTCACGAATCGCTTCCTGCCGGATGTGATCAATGATAATCGGAAAATGAACCGCCGGATCAAGCTCGCTGCCCTCTCCGTTCGGATAAATAATCTCCAGCACCTGCCGACGTTCCATCTCCCGAGGCGTCATCGTAAGCCGCATCACAAAACCGTTCCTCTTCAATGCCTCCATCCGAGGAGCCGGACACCGCGCCTCTGGAGCCGCCGGCCCTATACCCGGCACTCGAAATGGCGTGATCTCCCCGTCGTCAAGTCCAACGTCGAAATTGCGCTTCTTCATCTTCAGCAATGGATAACGTCCCGAAAACCACTTCCCACGGATCGCCTTGGTCGCCTCTCGCGCAGTCTCCGCAGGCAGCGGTTCAAGCTTTTCTATCTCGCGCCTGATCACCTCCGTCATCCCTTCGTTATACGGCATGTCAGACTTGAGCACCTCCGCCGCGATATTCGTCCCGAACAAATCCGAATACCCGTCCTCCCACGAAAACGCCGACGGCTTCTCCGATATGAAACCCGTCGACGAATACCCGTACCAGCTTATGATCTCGTGCCATATCGTGCTCAAATGCGCCGCGTAGTGCCCGATGTCGATCGCTGCTTCGCACGCCGCTCTCTCCCGGCCGGCCTCATCCAGGCTCGCCCAGTGCGAAGGATACTCCAGATGCACGTGATAAAGCGCCGACTCGATCACCTCGAACGAATAATCCGTCTCACCGTTGAGAATCCGCTCCAGTGATATCTCATAGATATACCTCGCCCGATCCGCCGACTCCCGCAGATGTCCCAGATCGATATATCCCGCACGAGCCGTATAAAGCAGATCATTGTTCTCACCGGAACCCGCGTCATAATCGTGCTGACCGAGTTCATCGATGCTCGTATAGCTCATCCCCAGGATGTTCCCGAAATAAGGACTCACCCGCATCCTCGGCGGATTAATCCCCCCGGACCCGATAAGCATGACCATCGCCGCCGCAGCAAAAACATTGTGCATGACTTCCCCCGCAGGCAGATTATTTTCACACTGCTCTCCCCTGAAGCTACACTCTCTCTTCGGCTCCGTATCCCTCCGCCTTTAGCAACTGTCTCCGCGCAGCCGATATGCCCCGCCCACCAAACACTGCACCCGATACGCCACCCCTCAACATCTCCGCTCACCGCCCGCCGATGTCCACGAGTTGCCAGCCCTCCGCCCCGAACCGAACGTCGCGCTCTGCGAACTCCCACACAACTACCTTCTTGCCCTCGAGCATCTCCGGCCTGCGCGCAAGCGTCTGCCGCACAAGTGTCGATGCACCGCCCTCGTTCACCAGCGAAAACGCCGGTCCGCCCAGTCCCCGCGCCAGATGAGAAACAAACCCCGCCGAACCCGGCTCGTCGCTTTCATATATCCGCGCAAAACTGTCACCCAGCACCAGAACCTCAGCCCCCGCGTCGTCCCGGTAAAGCGCCCCGCTCCGCGATTCCCTCACCTGCATGCAGCAAACCATCTCCCGCCCATAACGCCTCGCCGCCCCGCGCGCACCCGACATCTCTATTATGTCCCCCGTCCGCTCCGCGATGACCGCACGCAGCTCGTACTCCGTCTCCCCCGCGGCGATCCGGCCGCTTGCAAGCACCCGCTCCGCCGCAATGCGCCCCGCCAGCTCCGCCCCGCGCGGCGACCAGTGCGTATCCCGCGCAAGATACAGCGCCTCATCCTCGCACTCCTCGCGCGCACGCCCAAAAGCATCGAACAAATCCACCACGTCCACACCCGCCGCGTCAAGTCGCCTGATCAGCTCGACCGTAGGACTCTGCACCTTGCGCGCCCCCGCACGCGCCGCCAGCTTATCCGGATAAATCGAAGCCTTGCACGGTGCCGGCACGACGATCAGATGTATCCCGCGACCCGCAAGCTGCTCCTTAAAGTCGCACACCGCCGCCGCACAGTCCGCCAGCTCCGCCCCGCTTAGCCTCCCCTCCGTCACATACCGCACCCCCGGCCGGTAAAAGAGCCACCCCTCGCGCCCCGCAACCGCCTCATGACCAAAATCCCCCACCAAACAGAAAGCCCCCTCGCGCACCGCCGCGCCCCCCAGCTTCGCAAACCATGAGTCAGCCTCCAGCGAATCTTCCACTGCCCGAAAACTCGCCCCCGTAAACCCGCCTTTCAGAACACCCGCAAAGCGCACGCGCCCCTCGCATACGTCAACAACCGTCTGAATCGCACCCGGCGCCGCAAGCGCCAGCACGAAGCCCAACGCAAGAACATGATGTCTGTATTGAGACAGCTTCATAACGCCTCAGAACTGAAAATACAAAAACGGATTAAACGCCTGCGCCGACATCACCGCCAGCGACGTCGCAAACAGTGCCACAAGCACCCACACCTTCCTCCACGTCAGCGTCTCCGCATAATCGAACGCCTGCAGCTTTCCGAACGCCAGCACCGCGCATATCCCCGCCGCAAGCAGATTGCCCGGCGTATACAAACTCGCCGCCGTCAGCGCCGCGCCGCCGCCCGCCGCACCAAACCCGAACATCGACGCCAGATACCCCACACCCGCGCCAAGACTCTCCGAACGGAACATGACCCATCCGAACAAGACCAGC
>JAWLHD010000212.1:5549-6989 GCA_041690555.1 Anaerohalosphaeraceae bacterium | reverse complement strand
ACGTCTTCGAACACGCAGTTGGCGATCCGCACGCCCTCGCCGCTGCCCCAGATCCGAATGCACGCCGGATGCGCATCCGCCCGCACGCCCCACGGCTTCGTGCGAAAATCCCACGACACTACGTCAAGGTTCCACGGCTGCGTCGTCCACCGAAATTCCAGCCCGCAGATCTCGAGCCCCCGCACGTCGTCGCCGACGATCAGATCCGAATGCTTTCCCGCCTCCATCCGCACCGTCCGCGGATCCACGCCCCCCGGCAGCCGAACATAAAGCATTCCGCCAACACCTCGCTTGTCGAACCAGAACTCACCCTCCGGGTCGTCCAGGTACTGCGGCTTGTCCTCAAGATAATACCGCATGCCCCGAAAGATGATCGAAGCGTTTCCCCCGCCCGTCCACCGCTCGAAACCAACCGACCCGTCCTCCGGATCATATGCCCGCACCATGCTCGGATACGGCGTGCCCATCACCCACCCGAACTCCGAATATATCAGAGCACCCTCCACGAAATCCCTGTCCAGCCCCTTGAGGTTCTTCGCATCATTGGCACTGTAACCCTCCCTCGGCTGGAACGCATGACGATTATTCGTCCACGTAAACCACTGCTGCTTGTGGTCCAGGGGCTCGCTCTTCCAGTTCGGGTGCCGCGCCAGCGGAATCCGCCTTGCCTTGCCCCCCGCGTCGACCATCCAGAGCGTCCGCGGGGCAAAGTCCAGTTTCGCCTTCCACACCGCATCGGGCTGCGGAATACTCGCATGATCCGCCCCACGACTCCACCCGCTCACCGCCTCCGAACCGGCAATGATCGCCGCGCCCTCGCCCCATCCCGGATCGCGCGTCAGCCGCACCGGCCCGTCCGCACTGCCCTGCTCCTTTACTCTGAGCTGTCCGCGATAGACCACCCCGCCCTTGAACACGTATGTATCAACGCGATTGCCCGCCGCCGCTCTGCCAGTCGCATTCGAATCCCACGGATGATGCTTCCACGGGCGATCCTTCGACGCACCGTCGTTGGAGTCCGAGCCGTTCTCATAGTCGATATAGCGAACCTGACCCTCCGCGACAAACCGAAAGTCGCGTGGAGTCCACTCAATATCCCCGGTCTCCGTCACCCGGGCATAATCCTCCTGCCACGCAAACCGCCCGGCTTCCGCGACCCCACCCATACACAACGCCGTGGCAAAAATAAACCGGCAACAAACTCCAACGCGCATAATCACCTCCTAAAAGTAAGATAAGGAGCTTTCTCTGTGTATCAATTATACTTCCCCTGGTCACCATTCACAACACCTGCCGTCAATAGCACAGGATTCCCCCAAAGAGAAGTGCAACTATGGCCCGACACGTCGCCACCTGAACCAGCCCCGTGTTGCACCCTGGGCGACACGGATATTGAACGTGTAAAACCGGTGGTTGTATCTACTCGTCTGGGAGGTGCAC
>JAWLHD010000212.1:2946-5539 GCA_041690555.1 Anaerohalosphaeraceae bacterium | reverse complement strand
TCCCCTGGTCACCATTCACAACACCTGCCGTCAATAGCACAGGATTCCCCCAAAGAGAAGTGCAACTATGGCCCGACACGTCGCCACCAAACAACGAGCCCGAAGCGCACAGTATGTGAACCAGCCCCGTGTTGCACCCTGGGCGACACGGATATTGAACGTGTAAAACCGGTGGTTGTATCTACTCGTCTGGGAGGTGCACGGCAGACCCTCAAGGCGCCTTCAGCCAATCCTGTGCAAACAGCATGAGCTCATAGGTGTCTATCACGCCGTCCTCATTTATGTCGTAACGAGCATCCCATTCTGAAGCAGACGGCCCCGCCAGCCAGACGCCGGCAAGGACAATGAAATCCTGATAGTCCACCCAATAGTCTTCGTTAAAATCTACAACACTCGGTACCGGCCCCTCATAGACATAATGAGCCCGGACAGTCTGATCCCTGCGCCCTGTAAGCGGCTCCAGGAAAACCTGCCGAGTGGGTTGAGACCCCAGCGCCTCGCCAAGCCGATTGGTCCATTTGTCGAATCGGTAGTGGCCGTATGTCGCCGGCGCCGTCACGTTGATCGCCGACGTCAAGTCCCAGTCGTAGATCCTGTAGAAGTCGCCCTTGCCGTCTCGGCGACTATTCAAATCGCCCGCGTCCACGAGGAAATGCGGGGTCAACTCCTTTGGCTCGGTCGCAACCCGCAAAGTATGGAGAGCAGAATACTTGCCGTAATAATCATATTCCAGCTTCAGCCACATCGTCTGGATGTCCAACCGGCAAGGTCCCTCCTTCTCGTCTTCCTTCGTGATCACAATATCCGCCCACGCCCCGGGCCTGGAATAGATCAGCATGTCGGGTCTGTATTCCTCTCTCAGAAGACTACCCAGAAGCGACTGGCTCGCGACGCTCGTGCTCACATGACTGAGATAGGGCGGATTGAACTGCGGGTAATAATGCGACTCCCACATGATCTCAAACGCCTCGCGACCCGGCGCAAAATGCCGAAACTGATAAATATTGTCACCCCTTTGCAGCTTCGAAACAGACGGGTGTGTCATCTTCAGTTTAATATAACCCCAGCCTCCGCAGTTGCCCGCAACGTCCACGTCGATATCGTGAACTTTTATTGCCATGATCCTTATATTCTCCACGTCCGATGGAAAGAGCCCACGGGCAAACAGGTTAAGTGTCAGGGGTTCTCCCGCATTTAGGCGGCTGATTTCTTCTGCTGACAGCTTGTACAGCGCCCCAACGTTCTTCTCAACGTGGCCGGCCAGAAAATCTTCCATGATATCGTTAGCCAGCTCGCTGAGTTGGGCCTCATAAAGTGCCGCAAGGCTGTCAAAGTCGCCCGACTGCAAGGTAACGTTATAAGAGACCAGATTGGCCATCGCCTGGAAAATGCTCTCAATGTTCAAATTGCCGGGATATGGCTCAAGAAACCGGTATTCATAAGCCTTGGCCATGTAATAGTGATACTTCTTCAGCCTCGCCACGGCGCGCCTTTCCATGTCCTTGGCGTACATCAGCACCCGATCGTCGAAGATGCGATTGATCTCGCTTGCGTCGCGGTTCATCGCGTCGATCGCCAGCACATTGTTCGTCATCGCATTGGATAGCGTCGAGACCTTTTGCATCGCCGCGGCAAGCTGCTGACCGAAAACCTCCTTCTCAATCGTCAGCGCAACAACGACATCGACGAGTCTGCGGAACTCCGGGTTGCTCGCTTTGATCCTCTTGAGTTCCGCGTCGGCCGCCTCGTCGTCGATCCGGGTGGTGCCCAGCGTCTCTTTCACCTGCCACATTCCGTCCGCCATGCTCCTTGCCGACGCCTGAAGATTCTGCAGATACGCATCGGCGCCATTGGCCTCGAGCCCTGCAAGATTGACGGTTTGAAATTGACCCTGCCATGCGTCCGTGGCTTCCTTGAAGTTAATGCTGCTGAACCGCTGCGCAACGTCCGCAGCCTCGCCCGCGGCTTGCCAGGGATCCATGGACAGGAACATATCCTGCCCGACCGTCATCAGGCCGCTGGCCGCACCCAGTGCCGCGCCTGCCTGCCCGCTTCGGGAAGCACCCGTAAGGGTGGATGTCGAGATAGTCACGAGACTCTCGATCGCTTTCTTCCAGCCGTGCGCTTTCTCGGCACGGGCCAGCAGTTCGGCCTCTTTCTTCTTCAAATCGCACAGCAGCCCAAAGCACTCGCCCCCGTCGGCCCGCCCGACCCTCGCCACAATCTCGCCGGCCCGTTTCTCGAGCGGCCCTATGAGTTTCAGGTAATTGGTCAACTCCAGCCTGGATTGCTCCGTCTCGTCCCAGAGCCTGTCGCGGCAGTTCGCCAGCCATGCCGCCTTGTTGGTTATCTGGTCGGCTTGGTTGTTGAGCCAGTAAGAAAGATACAGCACGCGTATCGCCCGACGGATCTCCTGTTCGTACGTCGCCTTGAGCACCTCGAACGACAACGCGGGCACCCAGTCGCTCGGGTTGCCGAAGTAATCGAGATTGTTGTCCAGCCGATGAATGAGCGTCGTGATCTCCTGACGCATCTGCTCCAGCTCGAAACGCCGGCTTGCCGGCAGGTTCTGCCCTTCCAGCCGCGATGCGAC
>JAWLHD010000212.1:0-2936 GCA_041690555.1 Anaerohalosphaeraceae bacterium | reverse complement strand
GTCAAGCGTCTCCGGCATATAACCATAAAGATACGCATCCCGCGCGTGGGCAACGACCATCTTCAAAGCATACGGATTCAGCCAGCTCAGCGGCGAAGAGGCGTCGAACGAGCACGTCAGCACGCCCCCCTGCCCGTACGCACCGCCGCCGCTGCCCGGCGCGTTGTTCATCACAAAGCGGCGGCCAAGCCCTCCCTGGGCGACGTAGGCTTCGATGAAGAGATGAACATTGCCCGCATCGAGGCCGTCGGCAGGCGTGCCGGACGGCCTCGGCGTTGTGCTGATCTGTACCGTTCCACCGTTGTCCTCAAACAGTATCTGCCGCGCGTAGATCGTCACTTCCGTTTGCGGCAGCCATAGCGACTTGCGGATGATCAAGGTCTCGGCGTAAATGGTCAGGTCCTTGATATCCGTGTGCCCGTCATACCCGTAAACAAGGTTATTCGGCGTATCGTCCACCGTGAGCTCAATCGCCGCGACGGTCACGGACCTCACCGACTTGTGCGATCCATTGAGCCATTCGTTGCCGTCGCTCTTCATCTCGTTGACGAAGATATAATCGCGGCTCAGAGGGTCGGGGAACGCCTGCACGGGACGGCTGACAATATTGTATTCCTCCACGGGGTCGGCCACGGGTGTGATCCGAATCGTCTGCTCGACGGGATCGCCGCCCGTCGACGCCCAAAACGTCACATCAAACGCCGCTCGGTCATTCACATTCGGTTCATACGTAAAACGCCCGCTCTGGGCATCGATCGCAATTGCCCCCAAAGGCGCAGGATAACGCGGATCAAACGACGGAGACACCGAAAACGCCGCACCATCGCCGGCCGCGCCGGCATCCGCAAAGAACTCCAGCACGCTGCCGTGCGGCGCCTGCACCGGCGGAATGCGACCGATCTCATAAACCGGCAGCGGCCTGTATTTCCCGCTGACCGAAGCGCTCACGTCCCCGATCACCCTCACCCGGAAACTTCGCACGGCCGTACGCGCGTCGTCTTCGCCGTAGCAAACCTCCACGTTGCGAGGCTCGAACCACGCCGCCAGATCGGTGAATTCAACCGTGTAATAGCCGGGAGCCATCTTGACCACCGCGCCGCTGGTGCGCCATTGGCTCTGCCCTTTGATCCGCCACATCGCCCCGGCATCGACAGCTTCCGCCGGTTCGATCGTCACCGACAGCGCCCCCGTCCCGGCCGCCGGCGGTTCGCCGTCAAACTCATAGACCCCCATATCCACCACTGCGTTGCCGTTGCCGTTACCGTCGATGACCCGTGGATTGCTCGCCATATCCTTGGCCGGCCGACTCGGCGCAGTGTTTGACCCCGCATCAATGCAGGGCGAGTACGGGCGCAGCCGAAAATCACCGCCGGCGGCATCGACAAACATCGGATGAATATTGATATTGCCCGTGCCCGGCCAGACCGCCGACCAGTCGTAATTGTGAATGTTGCTGTAGGTGACGGTCGCCTTTGAGTCGGGATCGTAGATCGCCTGCCGCGTATTGTTCCAAACGATGCAATTGGTCACGACCGGGTTGCTGTTCTCATAAATAGACATCCCACCGCCGATATCCGCCGCGTTAAAGATAAAGGTGCAGTTGGTAACGGTCGGTTTGCTTGTCGACCGGTTACTTATTGCGCCGCCTGAAGTGCTTGCTGTATTGCTGAGGAATACGCAGTTGGTTAGGACTGCATTGGAGTTGGAGTTGTACTTCCCACCGCCCTCATGTGCCGAGTTGTCGCTGAAAATACAATTGCTTAGCCTTGGACCGCTGTAGTGGTTAAACATGCCGCCGCCTAGCCAGCCAGCCGAGTTTTCGCTGAAAGTGCAGCCTGTCACGAGTGTGCTGCACCACAGGTTGCTCATCCCGCCGCCCTCAACAGCCCAGTTGCGGCTGAAGGTGCAGTTGGTAATGTTTGCCATCCTGGAACTGTTATATATTCCGCCCCCGCTAACATTGGCGATGTTGCCGCTGAAGGTGCAGTTGGTAACGGTTGTGGTGCTGAAGAAGTTGTGCATTCCGCCGCCATACTCGGCAGTGTTACCGCTGAAGGTGCAATTGAGAACGCGCGGGCTGCTATAGTAATTGCGCATTCCGCCGCCCTCGCAGGCGCGGCCCGGCCCGTTGGCATTCCCGCCGGTGATGGTAAAGCCCTCAAGAATCGTCCCGCTCCCTTCGCCGGTGATGCACTGGACGACATGATAGATCGGCGCCGCCACCTCGATGTTGTCAAAGATTGTGTTCTGATTGCCCCAGCAATACAATGCCACCGAACCGTCGGCAAAGGTTGAGTCGCTGGCCGTCAAAACCGAATAGCCGTCGACAAGGACTTGCAGATTTGTCCCGGACGTGACGATCTTCACCTCGTAGCTCTGATTAGTAACGTAAGCGACATCGTTATGAGCAAGGACTGTAACTTCTCCGTTCTGCACTCTGGAAAGCTGTCGGCGTGGGGCATTGAAGTGCTTCTCACGGAACCAGATGAACCGATAGTAATTCTGCGGGTCCTGGTAGCGAAACATCACTCCCATGCCGTCATCATCAGTCGACCTCATCGTCAAGGTCATCGCGTAGTCCGTCCACGCCATCGCCGCCGGATCGTCCCATACCGCAAAGGTTCCAAGAAAGCTTGAATCCGAGCTGTGAATATTGCTTTTCTGCACCAGTTGGCTCCCTTGCACTACCCAATCGCTGGGGGCGGAGATCGTGCCCTGGTCTATAATAGACCACCCGCCATGGTTGCCAATATAGGAGCCGCTATTAAAGTCTTCCTGCAGCAAAACGGCTGGCTTGGAACCATCGATAATGGTTACGTCAGCCCCGCCGCTGCTGACCAGCTTCACGGCCTTGCCGTTGAAGTTGATCCCCTCATAATACGTCCCCGGCGCAACGACGATTTCATCCTCGCCGGAGATGGCCGCATCGATCGCCG
>JAWLHD010000211.1:5708-7007 GCA_041690555.1 Anaerohalosphaeraceae bacterium | reverse complement strand
CCCGCCGTATATTCGATATACTCGTTGCGCCCGTAATACCTGCTGCCCGGAATGTATTGTACCTGCTCCCCGCCTTGACAGGTGAATGCCAGGACCAGGACCACGCTGCAAACAAAACGAGCAATACAACAGTTCGGTATGCCTGTAAGACTTCGCATGGTTCAACCATACATCATCCGGCGACAGGAATCAATACCTGCAACCCGCCCCTACTTGAGGACGCGGAGCAGGTTTGTGTGGTCGTCCGTCCAAAGCGGAACCCTTCGGCACAATGGCTCAAAAGGAGTGATGGCCGACTTGATTATTGGGTTTTTGAGGAATGCAGGATCTCTTGCCAGCAGTATCCAGTCGGAATCCAGCGTTCCGAGGAATTCATCCTGATGCGTTTCTATCCAGGCCGCGTGCAGGTCATAGCACTCACCCAACCGCCGAACTACTGACGGCAGATCGACATGATTACTGGATATATGCAGGGCCAGCACCGCATGAGAGCCCGATTTGAGGTGCCTCAGGTATATCTCGAAGGCTTCCGCGGTCAGCAGGTGAACCGGTACTGCGTCTCCGGTAAAGGCGTCCAGTACCAGCAGGTCGAACTCACGAGCCTCTTCCCTGGCCAGCGACAGGCGGGCATCGCCGAGGATAACGTCGACCTGGGCCCTGGAATCGTCCAGATAGGTGAAGTAACTCCGCGCAAGACGCTCCACCTCGGGGTTGATCTCGTAAAAAGTGAAGCGGTCGCCCGGTCGTCCGTATGCGGCGACTGTGCCCACTCCCAGACCGATGAAACCTATGTTTCGCTCGATGCCTTCCGGGAGTGTCTCAATGGCCAGACCGACCCCGCTGTGTGGACCGTAATAGGCGGTAGGCCGGCTGCGATCGGGGTTCTGCAGAAACTGCAAGCCATGATTGGTTTCGCCATGCTGCATTAGACGGTATATTCGCCCCCGGTCGTCTTTCTTCTCCCAGACGGTCAGGATGCCAAAGAAGTTGCGGCTGCGGGCAAGAGCCCTGCCCTGAAGCCCCTGGGGGCTTCGCTGCAGCGTAAAACCAGCCGCGCCGGCGGCGAAAATCAGGCAGGTCCACACCAGTCGTCTCGGACGGGCTGTATTGGGCTGTGTAAGCAGGATGTACAGACAGCAGCCCAAAAGACCCGCATAGAGTTCAAAATAGGTGCTGAAGACCAAAGGGGCGATAATAACCACGAAAACGCCGCCCAAGGCGCCTCCGGTGGCAATTGCCAGGTAGTAGGCGGTCAAATGGGCAGCGGGTGGGCGCAGGCGATAAAGTTCGCCGTGGAAG
>JAWLHD010000211.1:0-5698 GCA_041690555.1 Anaerohalosphaeraceae bacterium | reverse complement strand
CAGGCAAAAAGGGCGATTCCATGGACGGCGATGTAGGCCCAGGCGGGAACCTGGGCGGTGAGGGCGGTCACGGTGACGAGTCCGATAAAAGCAAGGACAAAGGCGGTGACATAGACGTTTCTGACGTACCAGCGGGCGTGATCGAAGCAGAGGATGAACGTCAGGAGGTAAACAGCCAGCGGCAGGACCCAGAAAAGGGGCACTACGGTGATATCCTGGGAGATTTTGTTGGTGACGGCGAGCAGGACGGTGGAGGCGCCCGCTGGCAGGAGGAGCCAGAGCAGGCGTTTTTTTGGGTTTGGCGCGGTCGTCTGGGGGTCGGGTGAGTGTGCGGCGGCGGGCAATGGGCGGCGCGACGACACAGCGTAAAGTATTGATGCAGCGACACTTATGATGGCAAAGGCCATGAGAGACCACCCCCAGAGTCGTGCCTGTTCGTGGCGGGAAAGGAGGGGTTCCAAAACGAAGGGATAGCTGATGAGGGCGAGGAGACTGCCAGTGTTGGAAAGTGCGTAAAGCCTGTATGGTGAGGCGGTTACGGTTCGGCTGAACCATGCCTGTATGAGGGGGCTGGTGGCGGCCAGTACGAAGAAAGGCAGGCCTACGGACCTGGTGAGCGTCATGAGGATTCTGAAGACGGGTGATAGTTCGTAAGTGTTTGCGGGTTCTGGTGTTATGGGGAGAGCGGCTACGGCGGCGGCCACGAGGCAGACGTGTACGGCGGCCTGTGCGCGGGGGGTTATTCTGGTGGCCAAAAAGTGGGCCCAGGCGTATCCAAACAGCAATAACAGTTGAAAAAACAGCATACAGGCGGTCCAGACGTCGGGACTGCCGCCGAAATCGGGCAGTATGAAGCGTGCAGTCATGGGCTGGACCTGGAAGAGCAGAAAAGCGGCGATGAAGCTGGCCAAATGGGCGGCAAAAGACATCGATCCGGCGGTGAATGAGGCTGTTTTCTGCTTTTTTGCTGTCATTTCAGTGCTCAAAGAGTATTCGTCAGTGCGTATTTTAGCGCATTTTTGGGAAATTGGGCTAAAAAAGCGGTGCACAGATTACACTTTTTCTCATTTTTTTGCTCAATGCGCGCCAAACGCGGCCATTTTTTCGAATTATTGCGCATTACTCGCCAGCCTTTTCGAGATTTACCTGATTTCCTTTTATCTTTGTTTATTAAGTGGTCGCGCAATGTCGGACCTGCTTCATCCGGTACGTTTTGTTGCCGTCGGGGGCGCGAAGTGGTAGTATTGGTTGCTGACCATGCTGGCGGGACGTTCATACTGCCAGCAGAGTTTTGAAGAAGGAGAACATGATGGGTGCACGATGGACGGTGACAGCGTTGGTCTGTTTGGCTGCATGTTGGGCGAGCGCGGGGACCTACTATGTGGGGACGGACGGCAAGGCCGACAACGACGGGAGCCGGGCGGCTCCGTGGCCTTCGGTGGAGCATGCTCTGGGCCAGGTGGGCGGGGGGCACACGATTGTTGTGAGGCCGGGGACATACCGGGGGCCGATCCAGATTGCCGGGCGTTTTGCGGGTACGGCGGAGCGGCCTACGGTGATCCGGTCGGAGGTGAAGTGGAAGGCGGTGATCGTCGGGGCGGAATACCACGTTATAAGTAATGGGGGCGGGTGCGACTGGGTAGTGATCGACGGGTTCGAGGTGATGGGGGGGCGGTACGACGGCGTCAAGATGAACGGCGACAACAACGTGGTGCGGAACTGCTGGGTGCACAGTAACAAGGCGATGGGGATCGCCATGCACAACCGCAGGAACGGGGTGATCGAAAACAACCTGATCGAGTTCAACGGCAGCCATATTCAGTTCGATCACGGCATCTATGCGAGCGGGGAGGGGCTGCTTGTCAGCGGCAACGTGATCCGGCACAACGCCAGTTACGGTCTGCACCTGTACCCTTCGATAAAGGGTGCGCGGGTTGTGAACAATCTTGTGCACGG
Organism: Anaerohalosphaeraceae bacterium; assembly: GCA_041690555.1. Lineage (GTDB taxonomy): Bacteria > Planctomycetota > Phycisphaerae > Sedimentisphaerales > Anaerohalosphaeraceae > JACZKQ01. The sequence continues at coordinate 3,742 of JAWLHD010000211.1, read as the reverse complement.
GCAGGTTCGCAGGCGCAGGATTATCGTGGCGTGTCCGCGAGGCGGTGGCGGCAATGTCATCGTCAACAATACCGTGGTCGAGGATGAGCCGCTGACGATCTGGAACGGCAACGGGGAGACGGTGGTTAACAATATTCTAATTGCGCGGGGGTCGGACGTGTTTTCGTTTAGCGAGAATACGCTGGACGTGCTTGTGGACTACAATTTGTGCGTGCCTGCGTCGAAGCGGCAAGGGCCCAATGGTCTGACGGGCGAGCCGCGGTTCGTGGACGCGGGCAAGGGGGCGTTCTGGCTGCGGGACGGGAGCCCGGCAATCGGCAGGGGCTCGGCAGAGCATGCGCCTGCCGCGGACTTCTGGGGTCGTCAGCGGGCGGATGGCAAGGCGGCTGATATGGGGGCGCTGGCGTTCGACCCTGGACTCACATCGGAGCGTTTGCGTGAGGATTGGGAGGGGTGGGCGTATCACCGGCATGGGCGGCCGATCGAGCCGCCGGACCCCTGGGCGCTGCGTGCGGGCTCTCATGAGCAGCCGAAGCACTCCGAGTTGCCCCACAGGTAAGCTTCAGCAAAGGAAGCCAATGGGTATGCACTTGCGTTATGTGTCGGCGGTACTGGCGTTCGTTACCGGGTACAATGTCACCGCGACTGCGGTGAGCGGCGGAGGTCCGTATCCGCCGAGTCCAGTGATCGCCGACATGGTGCTCGACTGGTCGACACACCGGCGGCATGCCCAGGGCAGCGACAATTTCCAATTAACCTGGGCGGACGACGACCACCAGTACGGGGCCTGGGGCGACGGCGGGGGCTTTGGCGGCAGCAACAGCGACGGGCGCGTGAGCCTTGGTTTTGCACGAGTCGAAGGGGACCGGGACAACTACCGCGGGTTCAACGTGTGGGGCGGCAAGGATGCGGAGAACGAGGCGGGCTTTGCCGGCAAGAGCTGGGGCACAATCTGCGTGGAAGGCAGCCTGTACTCGTGGATCGTGCCGGATGTGCCCGACACGGGCGGGGGTCGCGACCACTACCGGTACGTTGAGCTTGCCCGCTCGGCGGATTACGGCGCAAGCTGGACCAAAGCGCCGTGGCGATGGCTTTGCGAGGACAATCTCATCGTGCCCACCTTCCTGATTAATGGCAAGGACAACGCGCAGGCACGGGACGATTACGTGTATTCATATTTTATCCGTCCGCAGTATGCGGGTGTGCGCGAGCGCGGGGAAGGCGGATTCGGGCTGGAGGTCCACAGGCCCGGCGTGCTGTTTCTGGCCCGTGTGCCGGCGGGCCAGATCTTCGACGGGCGCGACGCGTACGAGTGGTTTGCGGGCATGGACGGCGGCAAGCCGAAATGGGGCCCGCTGTCGGAGAAGCAACCCGTGTTCGAGAATGCCGACGGGACGGGCTGGTGCGTCAGCGCCGTCTACAATTCGGGGCTTGGCCGGTATCTTCTGGCGACGGAGCACAGCGTCTCGCACGCAGGCGTGATGTCGCTGTTCGACGCGCCGGAACCGTGGGGGCCGTGGACGACGGTGAAGTACTGGACGAGGGACAATCGGTTCGGCAAGAGCCGGGCGGGCAGTGCGCTGGATTGGGCGGACAACGTTTTCTTCTTCTCGTTTGCGCCGAAGTGGTTCAGCGCGGAGGGACGGGAGTTTGTGCTGGTCTTCACAGGCGGCGGCAGTGGAAAAAACAACGATTCTTTCAACAGTGTTCGAGGGACCTTTGCCTTGAGGAATTCGCCGGCTAATGGAACGCAAGAGGAAACGAGCCGCCGGTGAAACGAGATTCCGGGGAAAAGGCGTAAGCAACCATATACCAAGAGATCTATTGAGGAAAGTATGATGGAGTGTTCGAGAGTGGTGCTTTGTGTCTGGATTTGCGCGTTGATGGGGTTCTTGACGCCGGCGCAGGCGGCGGGGCCCGCGAGAGGTCCGCTTCGGGTTCATCCGGAGAATGGGCGTTACTTCACGGACGGGACGCGGAACGCCGACGGGTCGTTGAGGGCGGTTTACCTTACCGGGGCGCACACGTGGGATAACCTTGTCGACATGGGAAGAAGCGATCCGCTGGAGGGATTCGATTTTGGCGGCTACCTGGACTTTCTCGAACGCCATCATCATAACTTTATTCGGCTGTGGGCGTGGGACTCGACGACGTGGGACACGCGGGCCAACGGCCGGCTGGGCAAGGATTTCATACACAACGCGGCACCGCTGCCGTGGGCACGAACCGGTCCGGGCAATGCGCTGGACGGCAAGCCGAAGTTTGATCTGACAAAGTTCAATGCCGAGTATTTTGAGCGGCTGCGGTCGCGAGTGGAGGCGGCTCAAGGGCGCGGTATATACGTTGGCGTGATGCTGTTCGAGGGGTGGGGTCTGTATCACGGGAATCGGCGGCGCGGAACCGAGGACGGCTGGGCGTGGCGAACTCATCCTTTCAATCCGGCCAACAATATCAACGGGGCGAGGGTTGAAGGGGCCGATGCGCTGAGCGGGCGCGTGCACAAGCTGGGCAATTCGGAAGTGAACAGGCTGCAGGCGGCTTACATTTGCAAGGTGGTGGATACGCTCAATGATCTTGACAACGTGCTTTACGAAGTTCTCAATGAGGGCGGCGAAAAGGAGTGGAACCGGTGGGTGATCGAGACGATTGGCGAGCACCAGCAAACCAAGCCCAAGCAGCATCCGGTGGGCAATACGGGACACGGTGCGGAGCGGCTGGCGAGTATGCTCCAAAGCGGGGCGGACTGGGTGTCGCCGGGACGAGCCGACGGGTTTGCGGAGGATCCGCCGGCATGGAACGAAAAGAAGGTGAGTCTGCTGGATACCGACCACATCTGGGGCGTTGGAGGCAATGCGGCATGGGTTTGGAAGAGTTTTCTGCGTGGTCACAACCCGATTTTCATGGACCCTTATCGCGGTGTTGTTCTCGGGGAGGACAAGGGGTGGGGGCCGCTTCGGGCGGCGCTTGGGCACACTCGGCGGCTGGCGGAGCGCGTGAACCTGGCAGCGATGGCGCCGCGCAACGAGTTGGCGTCGACGGGGTACTGCCTTGCGGATCCGGGCAGCGCGTACATTGTGTATCAGCCGGCGAAGAACGAGGCTTTCGCCGTTGAACTTGAGCCGGGCGCTTATGAAATTGAATGGTTTGATCCGGCCAAGGGAAAGATCGCGGAGCGAGGCCACATCGAGGCGTCAGGCGGTCGCAGGCAGTTTAAGGCGCCTTTCGCGTCGGATGCGGTGCTTTACCTGAAGAAGGCTCGACTGGTGTCGAAGGAGGTCGAGCTTTACCGGTGGGTTGATTTTTCGGTAGAGGCTCCTGGGGCGGCTGCGGGGATTGGCAAGTGGGACGTTGAAGGTACGTGCGTGTGGACGCACGAGGGCGGCGAGGTTCGGCGGAGGAGCCTTGTGTGGTACAGCGGGTCGGGGGATAGGTATGTGTATCGCTTCGGGGGGTCGCTGCCGGGGCGGTGGACGGGCAGGACGACGTCGTCTGCGGCGGCTCTTGACGGGCTGGAGTTTGCGGTGGAGGTGAGGGCGTCGAGCAATCCGAAGCGGATCGGCTGGAGCGGGCAGCGGGCGGGCGAACCGACGGCCTGGGCGTATCAGAGGGGGCCCGGCGGGGAGTTGGCCAAGTGCACGCCGATACTGATTATGATGCCTGATGTGCAGCGGTGGTTCGACGATCACGGCGCGATGCGAGCCTTCGCGGCGGAGTTATACGACAACCATGGGTTCAACGGCGG
>JAWLHD010000210.1:0-7010 GCA_041690555.1 Anaerohalosphaeraceae bacterium | reverse complement strand
GCCGCTCTGCATCCTTGTTATCGGCCCGGAAAAAATACCTCAACACCAAAAAAAGTCTGCACTCCCAAATCGGCCCGGCGGCATCCCGGCTTCATTGACAGATATCGCCGACCGGAAAAAGGTATATAGGTGGTTTGCTGAAGACATTGTAGGCCGAAAAAGAAACAGGGCAAGATCACAGACATGACCTATTAAACAGCCCCACTCAGTCCATCTTGCCCAGCCTCAGCATGACTATCTCGTTGCGCGAGCCCAATCGCATCTTCGGCCCCCACGTGCCTGTCCCCACGGACACCATCATAAAACTATCGCCATAACGATGCAAACCTTTGATCCGCCGAAAGGCTAACCGTACTATAAGATTAAACGGAACAATCTGGCCGTTGTGCGTATGACCCGCTAACATCAGCCCCACGCCCGCCTCTGCCGCATCTTCAAGTCCCTGAGGCCTGTGGTAAATCAGAACAGTATACCTTGCGGGATCCACAGCGATATGCTCAAGTGCCTTCGCGACCTGGGCCGGGTTGTTGTCATCGTCTATTCCGATGATCTGAACGTTACCGAATTCAACCGCCTCGTTTCGCAGGACCCGCACCTTCGTCGCCGCAAAAAGCTCCATGACGTGTTCCATGCCCGCGTATCGCTCATGATTGCCGATCACAAAAAACGCCGGCGCAGAAAGCTCGTCGAGCTGCATCAGCGTCTTTGCCGTCATGCCGCTGCGCGGCTCAATCATATCACCCGTGATCAGCACCACGTCGGGAGCACATGCGTTCGTCTTTTCTACGATTCGCCGCAGAAACCTGTCGCCGTCCGAGTCCAGATGAATGTCGCTCAGGTGCGCGATCCTCATCTCCACAGGCGCCGCAATATCCACTTCATTGATTCGTATGATACTCGCATTGTACATCGCGTAGCACGTCAGACCCAGCACGACGACGAGGATGCTTGTGCCCGCAACAGGCGGCGGAACCTTGATTAAGTACTTCAGCACCTCAAATACGACAAGAGCCGAAAAAAACAGAAACCCCACTCCCAGCCACAGCCCCGCCGCCTCGTGCAGCAGCACCGTCAACCTGCCTGGCACAAAATCATGTATCCAGATCGACAGGATGTAGCTCAGTGTCAGGAGGACGACAACGCCCCAAAAAGCCGCACCCCGCTTAAACCCGAAGAACCCGCTGAATCGCCAGAACACGTAGTAGTTGCACAGCCCGCACAACGCAACAAAAGTGGCGACAAACAGCACGAAACCAATTGTTTCCCTCATGACCGAAAGCCCCGTCAATTTGTCAGTCATCTCCTTCTGGGACCCGCCGAACTGACATCTATCAGTGAAATATCCATCTTCACCGCCGGCGATTCGGCGCTCACTGCCACCCGACCCGTGCCGTACTCCGTCAGCAAAGGATCAGCAAAAACGTTGCCGTCTCCCGCCTTGATCGCAGCGCTGCCCTCCGCACTGTACCGACTCATCTTCTCCCCGATAATCCTCCCGGTCCCACTGTACAGCAGGTTGTCGCGAAAAGTCGTTATCCCACCGAAGTTCGAAAATGTTATCGAACCTGTCGCCCTCACAATGTTCTTCTCGAACGTGTACTCTGACGATCTCGCCCATGTCAGTGTCGCGTCGCCCTCGATCACAAACACATTGTTCCGAATCGTATTGCTCTTCGCCATATGGTTATGCGACGGCCGAGCAATGCCAACTGACAGATTGCCCTCCACCGTACAACCTTCACACGTCTCGTCCAGATAATAAGCCGATGCCCCGTAACCGCCGGTGTCGATGATATCGCGAATGAAGTTGCTGCGAATGACTACGCCCTTGCCGCCGAATATATAGATCCCCGCGCCGTCGTGCAGTTCCTGCATCGCATGATACATCAGGTTGTACTCATAAAGGTTGTCCCGCCCGCCGCCGGTCACCGCCGAGTAAGGCGTGTCGTGAATGGCGTTATGACGCACGAGGAAATTGTTCCCGCTGCTCTGCAAGCCGATCGCGCTGGGATACATCCGCCCGATGTGGTGGATATGGTTGTCGATTATCTGCGCATTGTCGCTGCCGAACCTTAAACCACATGCCCCGGTATTGTGAATATGGCAGCCGCGCACCTCCAGGCCCGGCCCCCGAGCCTTTATGCCCTGCCCGGCAACGTTGAATACCTCCAGATCCAACAGCTTGCAGTCCCTTGCGTTACTCAGATCAACCGCCCCGTCAAAACGTCCCGCACCGAATCCACCCGCCACAAGCGGAGTCCCCGTAATAGAAAGGCAAAGCCCTCGTATCGTTATGTTCTCCGCCGGCCTCTCCGCCGACCCGCGGATACGTATTATTGACTCCATCGTCGGTGCAAGAATCGTCGCCGTTTTCATGTCCTCTTTGGGCATCGGTCGATACACAACCTTCCCCGCGGTCCGGTCCAGATACCACTGCCCCGGCCGCGTCATGCCCTCTCGCAGATTCCAAAGCACATACTTTTTCACCCCGAACGCCCCCGGGGGATGTCCCGCCGGCGAAGAAAACGTAATCCTGTGATTCTCACGGTCGATGCCTGAGACCCCCACCATGGACTCATCCCACATGTGATAAACCGTAATCTCCGCATTGTTCGAATCGAACCATGCACCGATGTCCTCCGGCCGGTACTTCATCGTCGTCAGTTCCTCCGCCGTCGGTTTCCGCTGCCACCCGCCACCCGTCGTGCTCATCCAGCTCACGTTGAATTCGCTCGCATGCACAAACGTTCCCGCCTCCGGAAGTCGCGACCGCTCACATAGACGTCCGTTCACAACAATCGCCCGAAAGTCCCACTCACCCGCCTTCACCTCCGGCAGCATCGCAGCATACAAGCCGTCCCCGTCGGGCCGCCACCCCGTCACCTGCTTCCCCCCGAACAGATACACCTTGCCCCCTTCCGCCCCACGTATCACCAGCCCGCTGTCCCGCTCGTCCAGCACGATCGGCCTGTCAAGATAGTATTCGCCTGCCGTGAGAATAATCTCACGAGGCCGACTCGCCTCAACTTTGCGCAATGCCGCCACTGCAGCAGACACCGTCGCCATTGGCCCGTCGGTCCCAGCGTGTGCCCGAGCAGTCTTTCCCGACCATGCGTCATTGCCCTCCGGACCAACGTACAGCGTCTCACCCCATGCCGCCACGCAGAAACACATCAGTGCACACCACCCCGCAAAACCCACAAAACGCCTTCTTCTCATCATTTGTCCCTTCTGCATTGTGTCGACAAACACATCCTCAAACCAGATCGCATGCCTCCGGCGGCATCCAGTGAGCATCCTTTCCCTCCCACTTCACGTTGCATCCGATCGGATTTGTTACCGGCCTGCTGATCTTCTTACCCGACAAATGCTCTGCCAGTGTGTTCTCAAGATCGTTGACCGTCATCTTTGCCGCCTCCCGCGGATTATCAACCCCACGACCCGTATAGATCAGCCTGCGCCTGCCGTCGAAAACGAAGAAATGAGGCGTCCGAAGGGCGCCGTACTCGCGCGCCGTCTCCTGCGTCGAATCGTAAAGATACACCCAAGGAAATCGCTGCTCCTTCATGCGGATGATCATGTTTTCAAACGAATCCTCAGGATAAGTATTCGGACTGTTCGAGTTGATCGCCACAAACGTAACCCACTGTGGCGCAAACTTCAGCGCCGTCTGCCGCGTCACCTCGTCTGATCCCAGCACATACGGGCAGTGATTGCACGTGAAGAAAACCACCAGTACCGCCGCGTCGGAGAAATCCTCAAGGCTGTATGTCCGTCCGTCGGTTGCCGGCAGAAAAAAATCCGGCGCCTCCTGTCCAATACCCAAAGTAAAAGCCATAATCGTTCTCCTTAACCAGGCCGCCTCGCTTTCTATCGTCCGCCAAAGCGATTGTAACCGATACGATGTGCAAGAAAAAGCCAAAAGAACTGTACGCCTGAGGTCGCCGACGATATACTTTCCGGCACTTAGCTGCATGTGCTTAACGGATTGGGAAGGTTTGATGTGATTGTACTTGTAACAGGTGGAACGGGTTTCATTGGCTCTCAGGTCGTGGCTGCTTTGCAGCGGCGCGGCGACCAGGTGTATCAGTTCATTCGTCCGCCGCATCTCGTCCGCTCCAATGAAATCATGTGGAACCCGATGGAAGGTTTTCTCGACAGATCCAAGCTTCGCCGCTGCGACGCCGTCATTCACCTTGCCGGGGAGAGTCTTTTCGGGCGATGGACACAGGCAAAAAAACATCGCGTTCGTGAAAGCCGTGTCAAATCCGCCCGCCTCCTTGTCGATTATATCGCAGGTATGGAACAACGCCCCGAGGTCCTGATCTCCGCATCTGGTGCAAACTTCTATGGCGACCGCGGCGAGACGTCCCTTACCGAAGAATCCCCGATGGGCGATGGTTTTCTTCCGGAAATCGCCAGTGACTGGGAAGCCGTCTGTCGTGAAGCCGAGAAATCGGGCATCCGCACGGTGCAAATGCGGTTTGGCATGGTGCTAAGCGCCAGCGGTGGTGCACTCGCCAAAATGCTTCCACTTTTCTCCTGTTATCTTGGGGCATCATTCGGCTCAGGCCGTCAATACATGCCTTGGATATCGCTGACTGACGCCGCTGCCGCGGTCCTGTTTGCCCTCGACAACCCACGCGTCAAAGGACCCGTCAATTCGGTCTCGCCAAATGCCGTAACAAATGCTGAGTTCTCACACACCCTGGCAGCGACTCTGGGTCGCAGGTGTTTCCTCCGCATACCTGCTTTTGCCCTCAAAGCAGTGTTCGGCCAGTTGGCTCGCGAATTGCTCCTGTCGAGCACCCGTGCCGTCCCTCGAAAGCTGCTCGATGCAGGCTTCACGTTTAAATACCCCGATCTCGCACGGTGTCTTGAGGCAACCCTCGCCAAAGAGAATTGATTGCATCGGAAGGTATTGTCTGCGTCAGGTCTTGACCACCTTCTTAACTCGCCCGGCGAAATCGTCAATCTGCTTCACGTCCTCGAAGCCCACGTTGAGGATGTCAACGCAGCCAAGTTCCAAGGCATACTTGATCGACGCGTTCTTTTTCTCCTCGTCGTCACTGAATCTGCCCTCGCCCAGAATCTTCATGCCGATTACCGCCTTACCACCCGAGTGCATCTTCTGCAAAACCGGTGCAACCTCCTCTGCGGGCCCGTCCATCAGCACGCCAAACGGATTGATCCTTGCGTGAACCGAATCAACCCACGGCTCCTCTGCCGCCGTCTTCAGTGCCGCCAGCGAATGACACGACACCCCATGTGCCCGGATAACACCCTTCTTCTTGAGGCCCGCCATGATATTCATCTGCTTCTCGAGCTTGTTGTTCCAGTCGCCGTCCGTGCAGCAGTGAAGCAGCAGCATATCGATGTAGTCTGTCCTCAGCTCCTTTAGAAACCGCTCCGTAACAACGTCCGCATCCGGCCGCTCCTGTATCTTCAGTCCGCCGCTCCGAAACCATATCTTCGAGATGATCACATAGTTCTTGCGAGGAATCTGCGCCAGTGCCGGCACAACATAAGGGTGCGTCCCATAAAGGTCCGCAAGGTCGTACACCCGAATTCCTCGCTCATACCCGCCCCGAATAATCGCCTCGAACTTCTCCTTGCCCATCCGGGTATGGTTCGACTCCTGATTGCCCCCGCGGACGCCCGTTCCCTGACAAAGCCGCGACACCTTGATGCCGGTCCGCGCCAGTTCAAAACGTTCGTAAGGATCGAAGGTGGCAGCAGGTCTGCCCTCTGCCAGCAATATCGGTGCCCCGGCGACCAGTCCGCCCACGCCCGCTAACGAACGCACAAGAAACTCACGACGTTTCATATTCATTTCAATAACTCCTCAAATTGTTTATGAGCCTCAAAGCACACATTATACCCGGTTCCGCAGGTGCTTTCAAGTCCAAGGCAAGTGGCCAAATGTATGATGTGACAGGTCGCCTATTAGTACTGCGCATAAAAAAGCCAGACCCCACTTTCATGAGTATCTGGCTTCGGAGGAGGGTGATGAAAAGACTCTTTGGTTTTTTCTCTCGGCGATTTCCTTTCGCCTTTTGCTCTCAATCATATAGACGTACCGAGCGAAAAAATGTTTCGTGGATTCTGCAAAATTATTTCGTAGGGACGATATAAGTGCCTCTAAACCCGATATTCTGCTCTAACAACCTGACTGGTCTGATAAAAAGCCACTCAGAAAACCACTATCCGTGAAAGAAATTCATTGATACCTGTCGAGCCTTACGCCGGAAAGTCGCCGGAGATTGTGTCTAAGATGTTTTTCTAAAACTCTCTGCTTCCGACCGTTTCCCCCGCACTTAGCACGAAAAACGCTGCCTGGCAGCACTGGCAGGTGAAAATAGGCGAATTAAGATCGCTTCTATAAAAGCATCGCGGCTCGCCTAAATAGGCTAAATATCCCAAGTTAACATCGCCGATAGAAAGGCATGGCCTTATACTTCACCAAATTAACGGAGAACGGAACAATGGAGACAGCGGTTGTCGAACAAAGAAAGGATGCGCGTTCGGACCTGGCTTGGCCGGTGAGCGTGTGGCTACCCGAGGCAAACAGATTCTTCAATGGTCGAAGCATCAACGTCAGCAAGGGCGGAGCTTACATCTCTGTTCCCATGACCACCCCAGTCCGGGCCGGCCATGAGGTCGAGATCAATTTTCCCAGGACGACTTCACTGGCCCGGCAGAAAGGCCAGTACGCCCGCATCAAGAGCGGCAAGGTGCTTCGAGTCGAACGAAAGAACATGTTCGAAGGCGCCAATATCGGCCTGGCGGTGCAGTTCGTCTGAGCGAGCGGGCTCGCGATACCCAAAGCCGAGAAAGATCCTACCCCTCGCAGGGAGTGGGCTTATCATACAATTGGCCGGCGACTCCCGGGTTGCCGGCCCTTATCATGCGCAGAATATGTGTTACTTGGATAGGAACGCTGCGACCACATTGGTGGTGTTGAAAAGCACATGCATGAATATTGGCCGGAAGAGTGAGCCGCTTCGCTC
>JAWLHD010000209.1:0-7013 GCA_041690555.1 Anaerohalosphaeraceae bacterium | reverse complement strand
GTCGCCGATGCGGTCGAGGAATTGAAGGATCGGGCGGACATGATCACGGACAGAGGCGGCGGGGCAGGAGCGGTGCGGGAGGTGATAGAATATATACTCAAGGCTACGGGTCGGTGGGAGGCACTGATGGAACGCTACGAGGTCTGAGGACAGGGAGTCGAGAATGTCAAGACTGAGGATTATAAGCGTCTGGGTCGTCGCCGTATCGTCGATCCTCATCGTGTATCGCATCTACAACCGCATATCCGACACGCCAGTTATCGAACCGCCGGGGGCGCCTTCGGCATATGATCTGTCGGCTCCGATATTCGATGAAACGAGTCCGGCGATAGGGCCGGCGAGAGTCGGCGAGGCGGAGAATGCGCGATATACTTTTGTCGATGAGCAGACCAAGAAGGTGACGCGCGTCTTCGGCTTTCAGAAACTGCTGAACCCGGAGGCTGGCACTCGGAAGTGGAACCTGCAGAAGCCTTACATGCACATGTATGAGAAGGGCTTCGACTGTGAGATTACGGCGGATCGCGGCACGCTGACAGTGGAGACTCTCAAAGGGAATCCCAGCCCGACGGAAGGTCAATTGTATGAGAATGTCGTGATTCGGATTCGTGCCAAGGATACGGACAGGCCGATAGACAGTATGATCTATCTGGACCACCTGAATTACAACAGCGAACGTTCAGAGTTCTCGACGGACGGTCCTTTGCGCGTGGTCAGTCCTCGCGCCGACATGGTCGGCAGGGGGATGCTGCTTATTTACAATCCTGCCTTGAATCGTATTGAATTTCTGAAGGTGGTTGATTTAGACTACCTGCACTTGAAGGACGTCGAGAATCTCTCGTCTGGCAATGACGGTTCCCGCGTTGCGGCGGGGTCAGCGACTGCGAGTAAGGGGACTTTGTCTGGACCGCGGTCGGTTGGCGCAGCACCTGTGCAGGCCAGTGCGACAGCTAAGCCGACCAAGAACCAGGAGGTCGCCAAGCAAGCACAAGTAGCGGCTAAGCCGGTAGTGTTGTCGCGGTCGGAGGAACTCTATATGTGCACATTCAGCCGTGACGTTGTTATCGAATATGGGGGTGAGATAACGGTAGAAGGCGCACAGGAGGTCTTTATCGACAACATACTGTGGGCGCGCACCCCGTCGAAAAGTGCAACGTCGTCTCCTGATGCCGCAGCAGGCCCGGAGCAGGCGCAGGAGGGCGGCCAGGCTGCTTCGGCTGTTCCTTTAGGCGAGTCGTCGGGTGAGACTGTTCGGCGACAAGAAGGCGGCGGGGTCGAACGAGCCGAACCGGCCGCGGGCGACGCTTCAGGTACGTCGGTGGACGACTCGGAAGCTGTCCAAGAAGGCAAAGCTCCGATCGATGTGCGTGTGACTTGCAGGGGGGGGTTCGTTGCCAAGCCGCTCACGTCAGTCTTTGAGATTATCGAGCCGACTCTGCCGCGTCAGTCGGCAGGGGAGGTCCTTGGCGGAACGCGTTCACAACAGGCGGTGCAACCGATTTCGGCGGCTAAGGACAATGATGCAGACTCCACCGGGGGCGGCGCGGCCCGTGGAATGGTAGCGGCGGCAGGGGGCGAGGGTGAATTGCCCACGCCAGCATACTTTAAGGCCAGACGCATTACCTATGACATGAATACCGGCTTCGGTCTGGCGGAGGGTCCGGTGGCGCTGGCGTTTCAGCCCGCGGATGAGAAGATCGAGGCGAACACGACGGTGTTTCCCATGGTCGTTACCGCAGAGAAGAATGCACAGTTTTTCGCGGGTGAGGACCGCATGGTGGAAAGAATCGTTTTCAACGAGAATGTCGTGGGCACTCGCAAGGTCCAGACGCCCGAATACCTGGAGACGAGCCGGTTTTACGGGCGGACGCTGACTACGAACCTCGAAACGGACAAGGAAAGCGACCGTAATGGCGAGATCAACCATATATCGGTGACGGAAGGCAACGTGAAGCTGGAATCGATCCGCACAGGGGATAACGGGGATATTGTCAGTAACGTGCGTCTTGTCTGTCTGCGGATTGATTATGATGCAGTCAAGAGCATTGTTCACGCCAGCGGGCCCGGGTTCATCGAATTGAACAACCAGAACGTTCCTGCACGAACGGCCGACGAAGGGGGCGGCAAACTCAGTCTTAGCGGGCCATGTTTTGCACGTGTCAGAGGCTTCGACAGGCTGACGTGGTTTACGGAGGCAATGCAAATAAACGCGGACGGCAAAGACGAGTCACTTGACTTTTCGTATATAGCCGTCGAGAACGGCAAACTGGGGCAGCGCATCGACGGAGCGACGACCCATCTGCAGGCGAATTTTTGGCCGCTGCCAGACGGCGGCAGCGAGTTGGCCACGGTTATTACAGCGGGGGGCATTTATTATGAGGAGGTGGGCAGCAACGTGTTCATGGGCGAAGACCTGCTTTATGACGCGGAGAAGGGACTGCTGGTGATAACGAGCAGCGAAGAGAATGCATGCCTGCTCAACGGGGCGCTTGTGGACAGAATCGAGTACGAGGTGAATACGGGCAAGGTCGTGTCTACTCTGGCATCGTCGCCGGGTGCGATTACAGTCCCCGTCAAGCCTTGAACAAGCATAGCAGGAGGAAAGATGAAGATACAGCGAAGGGCGTTCATTACAGGAGCATCGGCGGCGGCTTTTTCGGGACTGCCTTCAATTGCCGCACGCGCTGAGGCAACAGCGGCAAGAGGACTGAGGGCACGTCCCAATCCGATCGCAGTGAGCACTTATTCGTTCTGGCGGTTCCGGCAGGGGGCCAAGACGCCGGTTGGCGAATGCATCGATCTTGCGGCAGAGATGGGTTTTGACGGGGTGGACGTGCTGCACAGGCAGATGGAAAGCGAGTCCAATTCGTACATGCAGGACCTTAAGCGGCGGGCGGCCGTCAACGGCCTGGCGCTGTGCGGCTTGTCGATACATCAGGGGTTTGTGTCGCCCGACAAAGAGGTGCGGCAGCAGAATATCGATCACACCGTCAAGTGCATCGAGTTAGCCTATGCGATGGGCATTCCGGTAATGCGTCTGAATACCGGACGGTGGGGGACCACGAAGAGTTTCGACGACCTGATGGCCAATCGCGGTATCGAGGATCCACTGCCAGGGTTTACAGACGAGGATGCTTACCCGTGGGTTATAGAAAGCATCGAGAAATGTCTGCCGGCGGCGGAGAAGTGCGGCGTGCTGCTGGCACTGGAAAACCACTGGGGGCTGGGACTTACGCCGCAAGGCGTTCTGCGGATCGTCAATGCGGTCAGTTCACCGTGGCTTAGGGTGCTGGTCGATACGGGCAATTTCCTGGAAAATCCATACGACAAGATCGAGATGCTTGCGCCGGCGGCGGTGTTCATGCAGGCCAAGACGTACTATGGCGGCGGCATCTGGTACACGCTGGACCTGGACTATACCCGGATTGCACGGATCATGCATAAACATAACTACCGGGGTTGGGTTTCGCTGGAATTCGAGGGCCATGAAGACCCGCGAACCGCCGTGCCCAAGAGCCTTGCCGTACTGCGGAAGGCCTTTGTGTAAGCACATAACGCGCAGGCAATGCAGTATGAGCAGGGATTGTCTCGAACCTTCTCAGCAGGAATATGCTGCGCTACTTCGTACGTTCTTTGACGCTGACAAGCCCCGCGTCGATGTACTGGCCGCCGGTTGTCTGGCGGCAGTGAATAGCTATGAGGTTATCGCCTTTCTTCAAGGCGCCGGCGGCGCCGGGCTTCATTGGGACAACGGCATAGCTGGTCGTGTAGCCTGCTATCTCCGCGACCAGTTGTCCGTTGATGTACACCTGAGCATCTTCATCGTGATGGATGATCAACTGCAACTCCCCAAGGTCCTCGGACTTGAGTTCGAAGGTGCGCCGTATCCATATATCCGGGGTGCGCCATTCCGTGCGCACAACCGTGCCGGGAGTTCCGCGTGTTCCGAAGCCCGCGGGTCCGCGCTTCCATGCAGAGTCGTCAAACGCCGGCGTGTACCATCCGTCAGCAGGCTCCTGAGTGGTCCACGCCCATTCCAGCGGCGCGTTTTCCGAAGTAGGCACAATCGTCGTTACCACGGGCGGCGGCAGATAGAGTTTGCGGGCTGCCTCGGCAATGCGTTCGGCGTCCATCTTGATCAACGCGCGGTCATACGTCATGAATCCGTTAACCTCGATCTCCACGTCGGTGGTCTGTGTATAGACGGCGGCGGCAAGGCCGTTGCCGATCAACGGACGCAGCTTCTGCAGGAGCACGATGTAGGCATCGGTAAGTGCTTCGCTGGTTTCGTAGCTGCGGTAGCCCCAGTTCTTCTGGTCCTGCCACGTGTGGCCCGCAATTGGCAGGCCCAATCCGCCAAACTCGCCCAAAACGACGGCACGTGACTCTTCAAGAGGGGGGCACGCCGGGCCGGGATAGGCATGGATGTCGTGCACATCGCCGACACCCTTGTCAGTCCAGCCGCTTGCATTGTTGACCAGCCGTGTGGGATCGTACTGTTTTACCCATTCGGTGATTCGTTCCGTATCATACTGACCCCATCCTTCGTTGAAGGGTACCCACATGACAATGCTCGGGTGATTGTAAAACGCGTCGATCATTCGCTTCAACTCAAACTCAAACTGATCGCGCGAGCCGGGGTTGTTGTTACCGTTTGGCATGTCCTGCCAGACCAGCAGGCCGAGCTTGTCACACCAGTAGTACAGCCGCGCCGGCTCGACCTTCACGTGCTTGCGGAGCATGTTGCAGCCGAGTTGCTTTGTCACTTCAATGTCATATCGAAGGGCGGCATCAGAAGGTGCGGTATACAGCCCGTCGGGCCACCAGCCCTGGTCGAGGGGGCCATACTGGAATAGCGGGGCATTGTTAAGGAAGAGGCGATTGACGCCGGCATCGTCCTTCTGCACGGCGATCTTCCGCATGCCGAAGTAACCGTGCACCGTGTCGAGCACTCGACCGCCTTTCGTTATACGGACGACCAGATCATACAGATGCGGCGAATCCGGCGACCAAAGCTTTGGCTCGGCGATTCGGACCGTGATGTCGCCCGCGGTGGCAACGGCAGCCGCCGCGGCGCCAGGGACCTTCGCCTCGAAGGCACAGCCGTCGGCGTTCGCGGCGTCCACGACAATGCGAACCTGACGTGCGTCCACGTCGGGCGTGATCTTCAAGGAGCGAATATACGTCTTGTTGACGGGTTCCAACCAGACCGTCTGCCAGATGCCGGTTACCGGGGTGTACCATATCCCATGCGGGTTGCGTATCTGTTTGCCTCGCGCCTGCGGGCCTTCGCTGGTGGGATCCCACACGCTCACGACGATTTCCTGTGGACCCTGGGCTTTCAATGCATTAGTAATGTCGAAGCTGAACGGGTCGTAGCCGCCTTTGTGGGAGCCGAGTTCTTCGCCGTTTACCCAGACCGTCGCGTCCCAGTCCACTGCTCCGAAATGCAGCAGGACGCGATGGTCGCTCCATGAGGCCGGCAGATCGAACGTTCGGCGGTACCACAGACGGTTGTCTTTGCTGACAGTCTTGCCTACGCCCGAAAGGGCTGACTCAATTGCGAACGGAACGAGGATCTGGCCGTCAAAGTCCTGCGGGCGCGCTGCATCCTTTGGTCTGATCGCATATCGCCACAGGCCGTTGAGGTTCTTCCATTCATTGCGAACCATCTGCGGCCGCGGATACTCAGGATGAACACAGTCAGGCGAGACATCCTTGGCCCATCGCGTCATGATCTTCCCCTCGATGGGCTTGTACGCGGCTTCAGCCATATCCGTCACCATGGCCAAACAGGCGAGAACACACGCCGAAAACGATACACAATAATCAAGGCGTATTCTGACGTTCAGCATCACATCTCCTCGAAGCAGGTGTGTCTTTTCAAGTTTGAAGACTAATCGCTGGTGTTAAGGAACGTACGGGATGGTGGGAGAGAGTTTCCCCTTCAATGGCCATGAGTGAATGAAGCCGGCCCTTGCCTGTTTGCCGCCAGGCAAGTTTACTACCTCATAAGGATCGAGCAGCCTCACACTGCCATCCACAAAGACTGCGTTGCCCATACCATCGTTCGGTTTGGCAAGTGAGGTTTGGTGGTAAGTTGCAATGAAGTCACCCCACTGCGTGGGATCATCCTGATGGCGCGACATGAAACATGTGTCGTTGAGCACCCAGCCAGCCCATCCTGGTATCAACCATATTGTTTCCTCCACCCACACAATTGTGTCGGCGCTGTTGATCACCTCCGACTCCTTCTTGACGCCCCAAGGCTGCCCATTGCTCTTACGACTGCCCAGAAAGTTGTTCAGGCTGAACGCATAGGTGGGCTCAATCGGTATGCTGGCGTTGTGGCCAGGATGCGATGCTCCATGCTGATAGGCAAACCGTTTGAAAGTCGGACACATGTGCGCTTTGAGGCTGTCCATATAAGGCCACAGGACGCCGGCAAATTCAGGATGCCTCTCAGGCGAGATGCGGGCATCGTGCCACTGGCAAGAGAGTGGTACACTGGGAAGCCCTGGGCCGGTCACCTCTCCATTGAACACCGCGGTATAACTGCGAGTTGGGTAACAATCGTCATTGTTGTTAAGGTAGGCCTTCATAGCCAGGCCGTACGACCTGAGATTTGATTTACAGAAAATGAACTGCGCCCTTTCCTTGGCCAATTGCAGGGATGGTGCGATAATTGCCAACAGGAGGCCAATAATAGCAATGACGACCAGCAGCTCGATAAGTGTGAATGCAGTATTCTTCCGGTGCATTACCCGCTCCTTTCGATGGACATTTCTGATCCGCGGCCTGGAAACCGCGACAGACCGTTTCCTATGCATGGATATCATACCCTACAGCCTCTGCGCTGTCAAATCTTACTTTGCCAAAATATCCGGATTGACATGGTCTCGTAACTTACTGATGCGGCTGGGGGCAGTCAGCTCTTGGACCATATTCGCGTATTCAAGCTCAGACCTTCCACAATGCCTACAGCGAGTTGGAGGTCCTCAAAGTACTCCTGGATT
>JAWLHD010000208.1:0-7040 GCA_041690555.1 Anaerohalosphaeraceae bacterium | reverse complement strand
ATGCTGGGCGGCATGGGCGGCTGGGGCGGCTTGAGGGGCGGCATGGGCGGCATGGGGGGCATGGGGGGCTATGGCGGCAGCAGCAGCCGCGGTTTAGGCGGGACGAGCAGCCGGAGCATGGGCGGCATGATGGGCGGCATGGGCGGCGGCATGATGGGCGGCGGCATGATGGGCGGCATGGGCGGCATGGGCGGCGGCATGATGGGGGGCATGGGGGGCATGGGTGGCGGCTACGGCGGCGGCGGCGGCGGCATGAACTACATGATGAGCATGATGCGCGGCTACATGATCGCGGACATCATCAAGCGTACGATTCGGCCTGAAACGTGGTGGGACGAAGGCGGGGAAGGCGAGATTTACCCGTTTGGCGCCGACAAGCTGATCGTGAGCCAGACTCCGGAAGTGCACGACGAGATCGCCAGCCTCCTGGAGCAGATGGTCAAGGGTCTGGGTCGGCAGGTGTCGATTGAGGCTCGATTCATGGTGGTCGATGAGAACTGGCTTGAGGACGTGGGTCTGGATTTCACGCTGAATCGTCTTAGTCTCGGATCGCACTGGTCGCCGCTGAGTTTCGGGGTGGGTGCGGTCGACGCGACGAGTCCGATTCCGACGTCGATTACGAACACGCTGACAGCGCGGAACGCCACGAATCCGGCGATGAACCTTGGTGTGACATATACGAGCAGCGTGCTTGACGACCTGCAGGTGAGCTTCATGATCAAGGCGACGCAGATGCACGCTAACTCTTCGATGCTGACGGCGCCGAAGCTGATGGTGCTCAGCGGCGATTCGGCAACGATCTCCATTAACAAGGATACTTATTACAAGTCTTCCAGCGAGTTGACGACGGATACCGTGACAGGCGGGACCGGTCTTTCGTACGGGGTTTCATACTGGACGCACGAGACGGATCAGCTCCAGACGGGCATTCAGATGGAGATTACGCCGGTCATCACGTCGGACAAGAAGTATGTGCTTCTGAACATCCAGGCGTACCTGACGGACCTGCTGGGTTTTGCGACGGAGACGACTACGGCGTTTACGTTCCAGGGGACGCAGGTGAGCGATACGTATCAGCTTCCGGTTACGGAGCAGACGAGCATTCAAACGCGTGTTAACATACCCGATCAGGGTACGGTTATGTTGGGCGGTTTGACTTTGGCGGGTGAGAACGAGATCGAGTCGGGCGTACCGGTGCTTTCGAAGCTGCCGGTGTTTGGCCGACTGTTCTCGAGCCGCAGCAACGTGAAAGACAAGCAGATCCTGCTGATCCTTGTGAAGCCTACAATCGTGCTTCAGGAAGAGCAGGAAGCGGATGCAGTAGCGCAGCTCGAAGAATAGAAGCAGATCAGAGAGACGCAAGCAAGGGGCGCGGCCGTTGGGTTGGCGCCCCTTTTTTATTAAGGCCCGCCGTTTTTAGTGGCAGCGTGGAGATTGGAACATGGAATGGACGCGCAGGGAGATTCTGGGCGCCGGGGCGTTTGGTTCCTGCATGTTGTGCTCCTGCATGCGTCAGGAATCAAAGAGCGGAGGCAAGCGGGGCGGCGATTTCAGCGGCTGGCGTTATCACAAGCTCGATCCGGAGTCGACAGCCGAGCGGGCCTATGTGAACTATTATGAGCACGGCTGCATGTACGGTGTTTTCAAGAGCGTTGTCGGCCAGTTGGGGGAACGGCATGGCCAGCCGTACAGCTCTTTCCCATACGGAATGCTGACATACGGCGCCGGCGGCGTTGCGGGCTGGGGTTCGCTGTGCGGCGCGCTCAATGGATCGGCGGCGGTCATAGGGCTTTTCGCAGCAGAGAAAGAGCAGCAGGAGGAATTGATCCGTCAGGTGTTTCGGTGGTACGAACGGACGGAACTGCCCGTCCATGTTCCCGCCGCCCCGCGGCTTGACGCGATGATCCCGTCATCAGCCTGCGGGTCCGTTCTGTGCCACGTGTCAGTGGGCGGGTGGACGAATATATCGGGGTATTCTGCGACGAGCAAGGAGCGCAAGGAGCGTTGTGCGCGTCTGACGGCGGACACCGTCAGGCGGACGGTTGCAGTTCTCAACGAAGGCCTTTTGGGGGGAGTTGCGCATCCGCTGCCCGCAGATGAGCAGGTGAGCGGGTGCAATAGCTGTCATGGTCGAGAGAGTAGTCGCAAGGATGCATTGACTGCCATGCCATGCGGCGGCTGCCATATGCTGCTGCCCGAGAAGCATCCGGACGTGAAGGCAATGCTGCCGAAGCAGCAGCAATAAAAAGGGCACGGTTTTGCGGCCGTGCCCTTGTGTGTGTCAAATCAGCCGGCGAATACTACTGCTTCATCAACGCCTGATAGCCGAGGTGCGCGACGAGCAGGTCGAGGATTACCATAGCCGTGTAGTTCTCGGCGACGGGCCATATCCGTGCGACGATTGTTGGGTCGCGCCGTGTGATGGCGGCGAGATCCTTGTTCTCCAGCGTGTACTTGTCGATGGTGTGCTGCGGGCGATCGATGGTCGGGGTGGGTTTGACGGCGACTCTTGCGACGATTGGCTGGCCCGTGGCGAGTCCACCGGTAATTCCGCCGGCGTTGTTGGAATCGAAGCAGACACGGTTGTTTTCGGAATGCATCTGATCGTTGCTCTGGTAGCCTGTCATATCCTTGACGGCGAATCCTGCGCCGACTTCGACTCCCTTGACTGCGCCTATTCCCAACATGCGTCCGAGTTCGGCGTCAAGCTTATTGAAGACGGGTTCGCCCAATCCGACGGGAGCGCCCGTGACGACTATCTCGACGACGCCGCCCGATGAGTCGCCGGTTTTGGTGATCCTGTTGCAGGCTTCGAGCATTTCCTGCGCGGCCCGGACATCTGGACAGTTTACAACGTGGTGGACGCCGTACTTGCGTTCGATGTCGGCGGCGGTCATCTTCGGGGCCGTTGCGCGTATGTCTTCGATCTGCTGCTCGATTTCGGCGAAGACTTTCATTTTCTCAAGGAAGCGCATGTCGGGGGTTACTCGCTGTTTGACGTAAACTTCCTGGTAGAAAGGATCGAGGTCGTGCCGCATTTTCTTGTATCGGTTCGTTGAATCGAAGATGTCGTTGTGGTCGACCTCGGGGCATCGGACTCCGGCGGCTTCCTTAACGTATGCGAAGACGTTTATGCCGAACTTCTTGAGGACCTGCTTTGCGACGTATCCGGCGGCGACGATAGTGGAGGTGTAGCGTCCGCTGAAGATTCCGGCGCCGATAGCGTCGTCGTCCGGTCCGTACTTCATGAAGGATGCGTATGAGGCATGGCCGGGTCGTGGCGTTCGATTGGTGTCCTGGTACTGCTTGATGTGTATGAAATGGCGGTCGAGGTTCGGGATGAGGATGCACAGGGGCGTTCCGTTGGTGTGATTGTGATTGCCTGCGCCTTCGATGGTGTCGGCGGCGTTGACGCCCGCGTAGATGACCGGCAGATCCGGCTCCTTTCGGGGGCTGGATAATTCGTCGGCGCCGGGCTTTCGCAGCAGCAGGTCGCCGTAGATCTCCTGTTCGGTGAATATCATTCCCGGGGGGAGCCCCTGGATCGTGGCGGTGAGGCCTTCCTGGTAGGATCCGCCGGCGACGGTTACCTGAAAACAGCGTCCGAAGTGACAACCTAACATCTTTGAGCTCCTGAATACGAGTAATTGGCTGTATATTTTTTCTTTACATGTGCCATCCCGGCGGCGCTGCACCAACAGGCGGGCACGCCGTGGGCGGGCTTGATTTTCTACTGCGTCACTTCCATTTGTGCCCCGAGTGTCGTCATAAGTTTGACGTAGTCAGGAAACGTGACGCTCATTGCTTCGGCGGTTTCGATGACGGACGTGCCGGGCAGGGCCATTCCGGCAAGGCTCAAAGCCATGACAATACGGTGGTCGCCTCTTCCGTGCAACCGTGCCGGCTGTAGCGGCCGGGGGTTTATTATAAGGCCGTCTTCCAGTTCTTCAACCTCTGAGCCGAGCTTTTTGAGTTCCTGGGCCATACAGGCGATTCGGTCGGTTTCCTTTGACCGGGCCTGAGGTACGTTAACCAGACGCGTGGGGCCACTGGCGAAGGCGGCTGCGACGGCGAGCGCCGGAAGCGCATCCGGGGTGCGATTCATGTCAATTTCGGCGCCGTGAAGCTGTGAGGTGCGGATTCGCACCTCGGATGGGGTAACCGCGACGTCGGCGCCCATGGCGAGGAGATAATCAACGACGGATTTGTCGGGCTGGCTGTCGGCAAAATCAAGACCTGTGAGGGTTATATCGGTGTCTTGAAGCATCGCTCCGGCACAAAGGAAGAACGTTGCGCTGGAGAAATCGGCGGGTATGGGCAAGTCAAACGGTTTGTAGGTCTGACGTCCAAGGATCCTGAAATGCTTCATGGAGTCGTTTTGATATTGAATCTGCTGCTTGTCGAGCCAGTCGAGCGTCATGCGCACGTAGTCGGGCTCATTGAGCAGCGTTACCTCGATTTCGGTGTCGTTTTCGGCGAGGGGCGCGGCGAGGAGCAGGCTCGATAAGTACTGGCTGGTCAAGCACTTAATGGTGGTTTTGCCGCCTTTGAATGTTCCACAGATTCGAACCGGGGCCTTGTCGTTCTTTTCGAGGGATTCGGCCTTTGCTCCGAGCTGGTTCAGGGATGCGATCAAGGGTCCGAGGGGACGGGATCTTATCTGCTCGTCGCCTGTGAATTCGATGGCTTCGGAGCGGCCTGCGAGTGCGGCGGAGGCCATTGCCAGACGGAGGGTGGTGCCGGAATTTCCGACGTCGATTGTTTTTTCCGGTGCGTGTATTCGGCCGGCGATGCCGGTGACCGTCCACATGTCTGGATCGGTCGTGTCGATCCGGGCTCCGAGTGCGCGGTAGCAGTCGACGGCGCTGAGGGTGTCGCCGGAGACAAGCGGGCGGCGGATAGCGCTTTGACCTTCGGCCAGGGAGGCGACGGTTACGGCTCGAATTGTGTGCGACTTGGAACCGGGCATCGGAACGGTTCCGCGCAGGCTTGACTTGCAAACGCTGAGTTTCATGGGGGTCCACCTAAACGCAACAGTGTTGGTCGAGCGATAATTTGTACCAGAAGCATGGGGCGTTGTGAAAGATTTTTTTTGGCGCGGAGAGGCGAAGACGGCAACGAAAAAGTCTTAGTTGGAAAGCCATAACATCGGGTAATTTGCGGAACGTTCTGGGCCCGCGGAAATGAAAAATTAAAAAAAGCCAAAAAAATGTAACAAACGGCGATTCTATCGGCTCTATGCAAAGAGGCAGTGCAGTTAGTATGCCGAATATGGGACGTGGATTGCTTCGCGGCTCGATGGTGTCTGTTATGTCCTATAATAACGTTAGAAGGCCTTTTGGGCTTGACTGTATGACCCATAATCTGCTACACTACGCTTAAACTCGATCCCTATATTTTCCGATGATTCAGCGATGGATTTTAAGCATATCAGGGCATGGATGTGTCATGCTCCAGATGTATTGTCGCTATTTCGTGTGGTGGAATTTCCATAGGTGGGATAGGGGTCCAAGGATGCGCAACGTCATTATGCCTTGTGAGGATGGTGTTATGAAGAGCAGTGTTTTTTGCACGATTGCAGTCTTTTTGAGTATCACCGGGCTTGCCGCCCCGGCGACTTTTACGGTCGCGGGGAATGGTTCGGGGGACTTCACAACGATCCAGGCGGCGCTGGATGCGGCGGTTGGCGGCGTCGATGAGATCGTAGTCGCCAACGGGACTTACACCGGGGTTGGCAACCGGGACCTGGACTTCAAGGGCAAGGCGATTGTGCTTCGCAGCATAGGGGGTGCGGCCAACTGCGTCATCGACTGCCAGGGTCAGGGGCGAGCGTTCATCTTTCAGAGCGGCGAAGGTTCGGGCACGGTGGTGGACGGTTTCACGATCATCAACGGCTATCATCCGGACTACGGCGGCGCGATCGAGTGCGACGGTTCTTCTCCGACGATATCCAACTGCGTGATAACGAACTGTTCGTCGTATGACGGCGGTGCGATAGACTGTTACAATGCGTCGCCGATTATTGTTTACTGCACGATCATGAACAACCATGCGCTGAACGACGGCGGCGCGATTGAATGCTACGATGGTTCGAACCCCACGATTACGGACTGTGTGATCACGGGCAATACGGCCGGCCATTCGGGCGGCGGCATCGACAGCTATAAGTCATCTCCGATGATTGTCAATTGCGAGATCACGGACAACACTGCGGCCAGCAGCGGCGGCGGCATCGAATGTTACAAGAGCTCGCTGGTTACGGTAACGAACTGTCTTCTGGTCGGCAATACTGCGGGGCGGTACGGCGGCGCCATAGACTGCTACGATTCGCAGGCGAAGATTTCGTACTGCACGATCGTTGACAACACGGGCGGCGAGGCGTTCGGGGGCTTCGGCGGCGTTTATGCCGATGCGCTGTCGTCTCTGACTACCGTGACGAACAGTATTCTGTGGAACAACGGCGACGACATCGAGGGCTGTTCGGCGACGTATTCATGTATTCAGGAGGGCGACGGGGGCGAGGGGACCATATCTGAAAACCCGCAGTTTCGGACGGGTTCTTTAGGCGATTACTATCTGCGGCAGACGGCGGCCGGACAGCAGGGCAACAGTCCTTGCGCCAACGCCGGAACCAGCGACCTGGAGACGCCGGAGTTTGATCCGAGCCTTTATACGACGCGGACGGATAACGTAACCGACGCCGATGTGCCTGACATGGGGTATCACTATCCCGACGCCGGACCCGTGGAGGAGTATGAACTTGCAATCGGCGTTCTGCCGGACCCGGACAATCCGAACGGAATCGTAGAGGTGCGTCCCAACATCGTTGGGACCTTCCCGTTCTATCGCAAGTATGCCGAGGTGCGTCTGCGCGCGACGCCGGACATCAACGCCGCCGGATATCGCGTCGGGCAGTGGCATGGCTTGCAGCCGGGGGATATCTACGGGGCGCCGAACGACCGCGACATGATCATAACCATGCTCGGGGACCGGGACGTGCGGGTGGAGTTTGCGCCGTGGCAGATGTACGTGCTGACGGC
>JAWLHD010000207.1:0-7124 GCA_041690555.1 Anaerohalosphaeraceae bacterium | reverse complement strand
GGAGTGGTCGAATTCACGGGAGAGGGTGGTCCTTTCCGGGCGGAAGTACACGCGGCGATCGGGTGCGAATTCGTCATCGGTGTCGCGAAGCCATTCGAGCCAGGGGAGATCGTGACCTTGGCGGGCGTCGGTTCTCTTCCATCGGAGCTGGAGGAACGGCGCCTGGAAGGCCTCGATGTGGGCGCCTTCGGGCGTGATTATGGTGGGGGACTTGCCTGTTGCTTCGACTCGCCAGCGGTTGTTTACTATGCCGTGTGACTTGGCGTTAACGAGCTGCCAGCTTTCGGCGGCAGTCAGGCCGACGTACATGTCCTGTTTCCAGTGGCGGAGAAAGTTCTGGCCCACCCAGCCGGGGACTGCTTCGGCGGAAGCCTGAAAATGCCAGCCGGCGGTCTTGCCGCGGATTTGTGCAGGGCCGGAGTCGGACTGGGTCCACATCGGAAAAGGCCACCCGTGATCATGTGCATGGGAGAAGTGCTGGTTGGTGAGGACGTAGCCTTCATCATCCAACTGCATTGCCAGGAGATGGCGGCGGTGGACTTCCTGGATTGTTTGCTTGACGCCGCGAGGGTATGCGTTGGCCAGCCAGATGTCGGAAGTGAGGAGGTATTCCTGGTTGAAGAGCGTCGTGCCGTTGCCGAGGCGGTTATGGAAGTGATACCAGAGGTAGTAGTTGAGGAGGCGGGCCTGTTCGTCATGGTCGGCGAAAGAAAACCGCGTAAAGTCAGCGGGGACTTTGGCGCTAAGGTCCTGTGAGATGTCCTTTTGTTCGGCGCCGATAACGCCGGCGGCAAGCGCCGTAACGATGGCGGCTGCAATGATGCTCAATCTGGTTCCGTACATACCCGACTCCCGTTAGACGCCATTCGCTGCACAGATCGTTCACTGCGAACGATCATGTCCACATTATACTGGAACGGATCGGCTATGGCCAGAGGCGGGATTGCTACTGCAGGGCGGCTGCCGGGCGTTTTCCGGGGCGGCGCATGTGGGCCATCAGGAGGATGACTTTCTTGAAGATTTCGGGATTCAGTTTCTCTTTGAGGATTCGTTTTGACTCCGCCATGCTGGTGCGCTGCGTGAGGTGTGTTACGACTATGTACTCGTTTTCCATGCGTTCGACGAGGCGGGCGAATTCATCGATGTGCATGTGGCGTCCGGCGTCGGCTCTTCCAGCGTGCTCGTCGATATAGAAGGTGCATTCGGCGATAAGGATTTTGCTTTGGGCGACGTATGGCAGTTGGGCAAAATCGACGTACTGGGTATCGCCGAGATAGGAGACGATGGGGATTTCCAGGGGATGGTCGATTACGATGCCCTGCTTTTTGAGTTCGACGATCTGGGGACCGGTCAGTCCGGCGTATTCCGGCTTGAGCTTTTTGCGTTTTTCCAGGACTGTAAAACCCACGGAGCCGCGGCTGTGTTTTGTGGGAAAAACGCGGGCAATGAGGTTGGGCTTGACCGCGTACTCGTCGCCGGGGTTGACGGGGACAAGATTGGCCGGGATGGTGTTGCCGTCGAGCCTGCCCCATGCGTCGATTATCTGGCGCATAGGGGCAATGAGGTTGGCCGGCGCGAGGATAGTGCCTGGTGATTGGCCGCAGAATTTGCGGTGCGAGAGGTAGTATGCGAGGCCGGCGGCGTGGTCCATGTGACCGTGGGTGAGCAGGACGTTATTGACGGAAATGAGCTGGTCGGGCGCCTTGCCGATGTCAAAGCAGACATCGAGTTGGGGGACGGCGACGACGGTTTCTTCGCCTGCCACGGAGTAGCCGGTGATGTCGAGGTCTTCAATTGTTATACTGGCCAGGCGGTGACTGGGCATGGGTCGGTTCCAAAAAAATAAACGCGTCGTGAAAGCGAGTCATGCCGCATAATAGGGCTTTCGCCCGGCGGTGTCAACGACTTTAGCGGCTGCTCGGTCAATGCTTGCGGGCATCGAGGCTAACGAGTTCTCCGACGGCATTTCGGACGTAGATTCGCCCGTCGGCGAGGACCGGTACTGTCCAGCAGCGACCGGTGAGGGGCTGCAATTCGTCGATGGGATCCCATGCCTCGGGATTGGCTCGGGCGATGACGAGCTGGCCCTTTTCGCCGAGGATGATGAGGCGACCGTCTATGCTTGCCGTGAGCGAGCCCTGGCCGAGCCCTCGGTGGGTCCATTTTGTCTCGCCGGTCTTGTAGTCGACGCAGGCGAGCGTGTAGTAGTCCATGCCGTAAATGAAGCCGTCGATCAGGACGCAGGTGGCCAGGTGATTGTGCATGGCTTTGCTCTTCCAGACGATCTCGGCGCTGTCGTGGTCGGCGGCGATTCTGGCGGCGCCCTGGCGATAGCCTGAGGAAACGAAGATGCTCTTATCCGATTCGCCTGCTATGATCGGATCGGCCATATTGAAGCCGTCCTTTGTTGGCCAGGGTATGCGCCAGCAGATTTCGCCGGTATCGGGCGCCAAGGCGACAAGGGCGGTTGCATTGAGAAGTGCCAATACGCTTGTGCCGCCGATTTTGAAGGGGACCGCAGTGGAGTAGCCGGCTGGGGCGGTGCCGTTTTGCCAGATGAGGTCTCCGGTGTTTTTATTCAGGGCGATGCCGCTTTCTCCGGCGCTCAGGATCAGGCAGTCATTCCATACAACGGGCGAGCCGGCGAACCCCCAGCCGGGGGCTTCTGCGCCGAAGTCGCGGGTCACGTTGCGGGACCAGACAACATCGCCGGTCAATGCGTCGAGGCAGAAAACGTCGCCGACTTTGCTGAGGGTGTACACCCGGCCATTAACGACGGCTGGAGTTGCGCCAGGGCCGCCTTCGTATTGCTTCGGCAGCAGGGGGCATGGATAAGTATGGCGCCAGAGGATTCGGCCGGAGTCAGCCTCGAGGCAGAACACGGTGTCGGCCTGATTGTTGGGGTCGGTATTGGTCTTGCTGCCGCTGTTGCCCATTGTGTATACGCGGCCCGCGGAGATGCCGACAGACGAAAAGCCTGTCTGGACGCCTTGACGCCAGAGGGGCTTGAGGTTGTGGCTTTGCCAGTCGGTCTCGCGGCTGAGGCCGTCGTAGTGCGGGCCTCGCCAGTGCGGCCAGTCCGCGGCCGAGGCGTTAGCGTCGATGGCGACCAAGAGCCAGATTGCCGTGAGCGTCACGATTATTCTGCGGTGCATAAGGACTCCGGAATAGCTGTGTTCTTATGGTGTTCAGAATAGCAGAACGGGGGTGCTCAGACAAGGTGTCCGGCATTTTTGTTGCGTGACGGGCGAGGTGACCCTACTATGTCGACATGCCCGATACTCGAAAACACAGGGGTCCGCATCCGGACGATATGAGAATCTTCTCAGAAGCAAAGCGGGAGGACCTGCGTCGTGCTGTCGTGGATTATTCGCTGCTGTTGTCGCGGGGGTATGCCGAGAAAAGTTCGCTGAAGCTGGTGGGGGACCATTTCGCGCTGACGGAGCGGCAGCGCTTGGCCGTAATGCGGTCGGCGTGCTCGGACGAGCAGCTTGCACGGCGGCGGGCGAAGGAGCTTGAGGTGGGGCAGCTTGCGGGACGGGCACTGGAGATCGACGGGTACAATCTGCTCATAACGACTGAGTCGGCGTTAAGCGGAGCGCCCATTTTTGTCGGGCGGGACGGGTGCATGCGTGACCTGTCGGGGATTCACGGGTCGTATCGGAAGGTTACAGAGACGATCCCGGCGATAGAACTGATAGCCCGTTATGTCTTGTCGCTGGGTGTTACGCATGTCCGCTGGCTTTTCGACAGTCCCGTTTCGAATTCCGGGCGGCTAAAGACGCTTGTCGGCGAACTCATCGCAAAGCACGGCTGGCCCTTCGAAGTTGAACTGGACGTCAATCCCGACAAACTGCTTATCGCCAGCGACCAGCCCGTCGCCACCTCCGACAGCAACATTCTTGACGAGTGCGGACGGTGGGTGAACATGACCGCGCGTGTGATCAGGAGTGAGATGGAGACTGGGACCGTCGCGGTCAATTTGGTTGACCTGTCAGCATCGCACGCGAACAACTCCGAGCACGTGCCCTGATACGGTTAATATGGTGCTTCCGCCGGCGTGAACTGCATATTATTGAAATCATGGAGCTCCGTGATCTCACCCAAACCTGCAATACCTGGCGCTGCCATGAAGAGTTTGCCCTTGTTCGCCCAATATATGCCTTTTTGGTCTGCCTCAGCCCACTCCCAATCAGGGAAGTTCCATACCACTCCGGAATGCAGGTTTTGCAACTGGTGTTCATCATAGTAACAGCCTTTGCCTTCAGGAGGGTCGGTGGTTGCGATGGCGAGTTTTCTTAATGTCCATTCAGAATACACCTTCTTTTCAAAGGTAGCTACTGAACGAGATTTACCCGCCTTCTCGCTCTGGCAGAGTTGCCAGCCATCGCGCTGCAATCGGAGAAAGTAGACACCAGGGCATTCGCCGCCATAACAGGCCTCAAAGGGCGGATCTTTAATCTCCCTCAGTGCATGCGGAGCCGTCAATGTACGGTGTCCATAGCCGTTATTTATCCAATAAGTTTTATTTGTCAGGAACAACCCCCCGCCATGCCAACAATCGCCCTTGGCCCACAACCCGACAGCTTTCAGATAAGGCGCTCGCGAGATGGCGGTCCATGAGCCGCCGGCCTCGGAATGCCACTTTCCATTCATCGCGAAATATATCATGTGTTTGCCGTCCGGAGACAGATCGCTTCTCCGTTCATAAATTTTCCCTTTGAGCCATTGCCCGGCGGTAAAGGAATTGTTTGTCCGATCCCAGCCTATGGTACACACGCGTTTTGAAGGTCCTCGCCGAATGATCACGGCGTAGTTTCTTTCTCGCGCGAGGAGAATATGAATTCGGGCGGATGTCGCTATCACTGCAAATCCCTGAAGACTTGTTGCGCTTCGCGCAGGCACGTGAGAATGTCCGTGCGCTGAGTGGCGACTTCATGCGCCCAGAGCCACGTGAGGATTCTTTCGATGTCGGCATCGGTAAGGGTTGCCGGGCAGCGGTCTTTGGGGATGTCAGGGATGGTTTCCTGCCGGAGAAGGGCACCGATGCCTGCGAGGGCGCCCAGGGCCATGTTCTTAGGTCGGATGCCCTGGCTTAGGGCGAGGTCCATAGTGCCGAAGATCCGGTCGTGATAGCCGAGCTTTCGGCGGGGGTCTCGGCCGGCCCGAGCTATGGTGTCGGCGAGCCAGGGGTTGGTCATGCGTTCGAGCAGGTCTTCGGCGTAGGCGCGATAGCCGGCTTCGGTGAAGAGGGGGTCGTTGAGGTGGCCGTATTTCTTAATGAGGGCGGCGCCGGATTCGCTCAAGAAGGCGTCGCGGGCGATTCTCATAACGGCGGCATCGTGCCTGAGTTCAGTCATGCTGGTGCAGCCCTTGGCGGCGCCCATGTAGGCGAGGAGTGCATGGATGGCGTTGTGGCCGTACAACTTGGCCTCTTCGAAGGGCAGGAGGTCGTCTTTTTCGATGAAGGGCTCGATGCCTCGGGCAAAGTTGGGGATGCGGACTCGGCTGATGAGGATGCGATTGAAGGCCTCGACGAGGAAGGCACGGTCCAGGCCGGGCGTAATGGGTGTGAGATGCATCGAGGCAATGGCTTCTGCGCCGACGACGACCTGGCTCATCTTGCCGATAACGGTGTTGAGGAACTGCACGTTGGGCGGCAGCGGGGCGGCAAGCCCGGCTTGTACCTTGTCCTGGAGGATTTCGGCGGCGTGGTTGTTGTTCTCGGCGGCGTAGATAATGCGTGCCCGGGCGTTGTCGCGGCGGACGGCTTCGGCGATGAGCGAGGCAACGCTGTGCTCGCCGGTGTTATAGAAGTTGACGGCGGGGAGAGAGGTGGATATTTCGGCGGCTTGGGTGAGGGCGTCGAGCAGGGCGGTTCGGTCGTGTTCGACATTGGGGTTGTATATCTCCAGGCCGGAGATGTGCTGGACGTGGATGCCTTCTGGGCCCGCGACGTTTACGCAGTAGCAGCCGTCGTTTGCCCGGACTGCGTCGACGAGGGCGGGGTCGATCTCGGCAACGACGAGGCGCGAGAAGTTACCGCCTGCGAACGCCTCGCTGACGAAGAGGCCGGCTTGTATGGGCCCGAAACCAAAACCAACAAAGACTCGTCCGCTCATATAGATGTAAAACCTGTTTCAAGTGTTGAGTTCTTGCATCAATTCGTCGAGGGTGGCGTATTGTTTGCCGCTCTGGACAGCGTGGAGCATTCCGGCATAGGGTCTGATGTTGCTGTAGCGGTCGTGGAGGGGCGCCTTGATGAAGAGGGCGGCGAAAAGATTGCCCATCTGCACGGCTTGCGAGAAGTCCATCGAGCCGTCTGCGAATGCGTCGAGGTTGCAGGCGATGTATGTGATGAGGCCCGCCCGGAAGGAGTCGCCCGCGCCAACGAGGTCTATGACTTCACCGGCCATATAACGCGATTCGGTTTTGTGCGGTTCAGTGGCCTGTCCGTCGGGCGTGATGTGTTTCTCATAGGCGCCGTTGCTGACGGTTACGCCGAACAGGCGGGTTCGGCGTTCAGGCTTCCAGAAGCGATGAGCCAGTGCGTTCAGAAAAAAGACGCAGTTGTCCGCTTCGAGGAATGCCCTCCATTCACGACCCATACCGATTGTGTTGCCGATCATCATCGCTTCGTCCGAGGAGGTGAAAAAGATGTCGACTTCGGGCAAGAGTGGTTCGAGAAGGGCGTACTCGGGCACCGGTTTGCGGGAGTCGATGAGGGCCTGGGGATCGCCGGTGAGGGTGTGGCTGTCGACGATGGTGACGGCGCCTTGTGCGCGGCACCATTTGATGAAGTCGGCAAGGTCGCGACCGCCGTTTGCGTCGCCCCGGTCGGACAGGCCGGAATACATGTAGTAGACGATCTTCGGGGCGAGGCGCTTGACGGCTTTCTTGAAATAGTCGAAGTCGAAGTCGTTGTTGGCGTTGGGGAAGTAAGCGATGCCGCCGCGTTCGTCGCCGGTCTTTTCGTATATGTATGTCGTACCGGTTGGCAGGTCCGGGTGGACACAGGTGGCGGACATGTCGACGCCGTTCGCTTTCAGGCCGTCCTGGAAGAAGCGACCTTGGGCGTCGAGACCGTCGAAGTCGCCCTTGCCGAGGTTGACGCCGACGGCGAC
>JAWLHD010000206.1:0-7161 GCA_041690555.1 Anaerohalosphaeraceae bacterium | reverse complement strand
CGTCGATTGTAAACTGTTCACCACTGTTCCTCTCATTAAGTCAAATTGTACTGGCTCACATCCTGACCGGATATTTCTGCCAGGGTACTGCGCCTGCCGCAATGATATGATTCCGCAGCGCCCCGAAAAGTTCACGATACATGTTGTGATTCCTCGGCAGCGGCCGCTCCTCCGATGGATCATCTCTGAGATTAAAAAGTTCCATGGGTTCGTAGGGTGTGTTTTGCACAAGTTTGAAATCACCTCGCCTAACGGCGTAATAGGCCCGCCCGCCGTAGCCCCCGCCTTCTCGCCGCACCCAGAAGAGCGTTCTTTCATCGAGGCGCTCCTGCCCGCCCAGCAACACTCCGAGAATACTTCGGCCGTCTATCTCGTGATCGAACGCAGCACCAGCCGCCTCGCACATCGTGGGATACAAATCCATCGTCATCCCGATACAGGCGGAATTTTGACAGCCAGGCTTGATTCGGCCTGGCCACACTGCACAAAAAGGCGCTTTGATCCCTCCTTCGTACATGTTCTGTTTGCCTCCTCGCAATTTGCCGTTCGTTCCGCCGACGTTAACCTGCCCCCCATTATCCGACGTTAATATTACAAGCGTATTCTCCGCCGCACCCTCTGCCCTGAGAGCCGCCATTACCTTGCCTATCCCCTCGTCCATGTGTTCGATCAGCGCAACCAGTTTGGCTCTTGCCTCGGAGATACCCTTTTGTCGCTGCTTGATTTTTTCGATCCACTCCTGGGGCGGCTGTATTGGCGTGTGCGGCGCATTGTACGCAAGATAAAGGAAGAACGGCTGCTTCGTCCTGGACCGCTCACCGATGTAATCAATCGCCCACTGCGTGAACAGATCCGTTGCATGCCCCTCGGGATCGATCTTCTTTTCATTGAGCCGCATGTAGTTGACGCCGTGCCGCCGATGCTCGTAATAGTCGTCCATCATGTCGCCGAGGAAGCCGTGGAAGTGATCGAAGCCGTGCTCGTTCGGTGTGTTCGGCGACTCCAGCCCCAGGTGCCACTTGCCCACAATCGCCGTGTGATACCCTGCGCTCTTCAGTACTTTGGGCAGGAGCACCGCCCGTTCCGACAGATACCCCCAGTTGTTCTCGATATGCGTGCGGATCACCCCCGGCACGCCAACCATGTCCGGGTATCTCCCGCTCAACAGCGCGGCCCGAGTCGGCGAACAAACGGGGCAGTTCGCGTAAAAGTTGTCGATGCGCATGCCCGCCGCCATCAGGGCGTCGATGTGTGGGCTTTTCAAATCCGTCGCCCCGTAGCTTGACAGGTCGCCATAGCCCAGATCATCGACGAGGATAACAATGATATTCGGCCTTGCATGAGCAGCAGCGGCTACATCTTCAGCAATACCCATTACTCCTGGCACAGCAAGTACCGCCGCGCCCAACCCAAGCCCCTTCATGAAATCGCGTCGCTTCATAGTCTCCTCTTTCTCTGCTGTTCCAGCCCTTGACGTTGCGAAAAGCCCGAGTGCAATTCGAAGCCAGAAACATTATACCAGGCGAGCGGCACCTTTGCAATTCAGGGCAAGCTTTTCCAGTACCACAGATAAAGAGGCATTCGCGTGAACTTCAGGCGCCGCTGCCGAGCAGTTTATTCTCCCACCAGCGCAAATGCTCTTCCGGTGTGCAATCGGGCGGAAGTCCCTTTTTGTCCATGTCCCGCCTTCGTATCTGCTCGCGTTCCACATAAAGCGGCTCAAGCACGCTGGCTGGCTCCGGAGTCTGGCCCTGGTCGCCGGTTTCAAAAATCCAGTGGTCCAATATTGCGCGCAGCTCGATCAGCTTCATCCGGTGTTTCGGGTTGTCTGCGAGATTGTGAATTTCGTGCGGATCATTAACCAGATCATAAAGCTCCTCCGCCGGCCGGCGCGGCGCCATCCATCTCGCCTGCGCTTCCGTCAGTTTACCCTGCTTGTGCAGCACCTCCATAAGAGCTACAACCGGATACTGTCGCGTCTTGTACGCGTTGAACTGTGTGTAAGGCCGCTCCGGCATGAAGTTGCGAATGTACTTGTACTGCCTGGTCCGCACACAACGTATGCGGTCCACCGTCTCATCGCAGCGATCCCGAGCCGCTATTATGTACTCGCGTTTCACCGCGTCGGGCCCAAGAAGGACCTGTCCCTCCATGTGCGAAGGCGGCTCAATTCCCGCCAGCTTCAATACCGTTGCCGAAACATCAATCGTGCTCACCATGTCCTCACAGACCCGTCCGCCCTTGATCATCCCGGGCCACCGGATTATCAGCGGCACATGAATGCCCCCTTCATACAGCCACTGTTTGCCTCGCACATGACAGCGCCCGTTGTCGCCGATGAAGAAAACCACTGTGTTGTCGGCAATGCCCTCAGCCTCAATGCGTGCCAGCAGTTCGCCCACCTGCCCATCCATCAACTGGATCGATTCCAGGTAATCCGCCCAGTCCCGACGCGTTAACGGATGATCGGGATAGTACGGCGGGATCTCAACCTTTGCCGGATCGATTGGATTTTTCTTGTCCCGGCTGAAATTCCGATGCGTTACCGGTAACGTGATCTGTGCAAAGAACGGCTGTGCTTCCTTGCGCTGCTTCCAGTCCTTGCCGTCGAAGGGATTGCCGTCCGTCTTGAAATTGAAGTCGGTCTTGCCGTTGTTGGCGTTATAATAGCCCGCCTTGCGCAGATAATCAGTAATCAGTCTCACGCGATTGGGCAAAGTATACCCGTCATCCCGGTGACTGCGGTGATTGTGCGCCCCAATCGATGTCTGGTACATCCCGGTTATCATCGCCGAACGGCTCGGCGAGCAGACGGGACAGGTGACAAATGCGTTTGTGTAGCGGATGCCCTCGGCCGCCATCCGGTCGAGATTAGGTGTCTGCACCTGGGGCGTACCGTAACAGCCCATGTCCGGACACATGTCCTCGGCCATTATCCAGACGATGTTCGGTCGCCGCCCATATGGCACTCTGACCAAGGACGGCGCCGGTGCTGCCGCCGCCAACGACCAGCCCGCCGCTCCCAGACCCGCAAAACGTAAAAACTCTCGGCGATTTAATGAAAGTGTGTCCATGACTGCACTCCTTCTGACAAAGCGGTCTTGCCGCTCTTGCAGTATTCCCTGAATCGCTCGACGCTTTGGGTGTCCGCCCGCACCTCGTCGGCTGCATCTGCCGGGCAGAGCGAACCTTTACGCCCGTCAATGACTAACCGGAGTACCAAGAAAATCTTCCAGATCAGCCAATTTATCTCGGAGCAGGTCCATGCTTTTGGCCTCGACATTAAGACGCAGGAGCGGCTCTGTATTGCTCGGCCGGCAGTTGAACCACCAGTCGCGGAACTGAACCGTAATGCCGTCGAGATCATCGAT
Source organism: Anaerohalosphaeraceae bacterium (assembly GCA_041690555.1). GTDB lineage: Bacteria > Planctomycetota > Phycisphaerae > Sedimentisphaerales > Anaerohalosphaeraceae > JACZKQ01. The sequence continues at coordinate 3,790 of JAWLHD010000206.1, read as the reverse complement.
CTGACCGCCGCTGTATTTCCTCGCCAGCTGCTGCATCGCGGCAGCCTTGTCTTCAATCTCGAAATTCAGCTCGCCGCTGGTTGCATATCTTCGCAGCGGCCTGATCAACTCGCTCAGCGGCTGGTCGGTCTCGCTTAGAATGTTGAGTATATGTACAAGCGTGATCATGCCCGAATCGGCATAGTAATTGTCCCGGTAATAGAAATGTCCGCTCAACTCGCCGCCGAACACCGCATGGCTGTCTCTCATCGTCTTCTTCATGAATGCATGTCCCACCCGCTCCCGACGTGGAATACCGCCTTGCTTGATTATCTCTTCGTGTACAACGTGGCTGCTACGGAGGTCGTATACGATTGCGGAGTTAGGGTTGTCGCGAAGGAAATAGGGCACCATTAGCGCCGTAATCAGATCGCAGGTGATGTTACGAGCCTTTTCGTCCACCATCATCAGGCGGTCCGCATCGCCGTCGAAACACACCCCGAAGTCGGCGTTTTCTCTAATCACGACTTCCTTCAGGTCCGCAAGGTTTGCCTCGACCAGCGGATTCGGATCATGCTTGAACCAGCCCTCGTGGCGCAGGTTAAGTCCGATCATCTCGATAGGCAGATCGGAAAAGATTGCCGGCGCCATCTTGCCCGCCATCCCGTTGGACGCGTCGATCACCACTTTGAGAGGTTTGAGCCTCGGGTTTAGAAACTGAAGCACGTGCTGTCGATACTCATCCGTCAGATCGCATTTCTCTACCGAGCCGTCCACCCGGCCGCGCGTATGCACAAGCGAAGTCGCGATGTGTTTGATCTCTTTGAGGCCCGTGTCCTCGCCGATGGGCTTGGCGTGAATGCCCGAAATCTTAAAACCGTTGTACTGCGCCGGATTATGGGAAGCGGTCACCTGCACTCCGCCACATGTGCCCAAATGATTAACTGCGAAGTATATCTGCGGCGTATCAATCATGCCCAGTTCGATGACGTTCGCACCCGCTGCGTTCATCCCGTCGATCAGGGCCTGTGCCAGTGAAGGGCTGTGCTTTCGCATGTCGTGCCCCACGCAAACCGATTGCGCATTGGCCTGACCCCGCTCATAGCCTCGCAGCAGCGATCGCAAAAACTGTGCCGCCCCGTTGCCGATCTTCCACGCCGCCGATTCGTCCAACTGGTCCGGATAAACGCCCCGGATATCGTACGCCTTGAAGATAGAAGGATCCATTTCTCACTCCAAAATAAAGTGTCAGTTGCCGATCAGTGTACACAATGATCTTATGCCGCGGCCTCTCAATTGTCAACAAAGCGTATTAAAACGCTTTGTGACGGCCGACCTTTCCTGCCTTAATCCTTGTCTCGTCGCTCTCCTTTTCCACTTGCCTCGTTTTCGTCGCGCGGTATACTCTCTATATCGACACCTTGGCTTTGCTATGGCGGGTATAATGAGAAAAGTAAAAAGTCATTTAATGAGGTCGGCATGAAAGAAGCGGTATCCGCCGCATTCAGAAGGCACCTTAAACAGCAACTGCCCGTCCTTCGGCAGGAAGGGCTCATCACTACCGATCAGGAACTCGCGATCTCAGACCGCTATTCGCTCGATCGACTCGCCTATGAATCCACCCATAAGCTCATAGCCGTCATCTATACCGTTGGGGCGTTCCTCATCGGAATCGGCGTCATCAGCTTCGTTGCCGCACACTGGACTGCAATTCCGCGCACTTTTAAGGTCTCTCTGATCTCCGCCGCGATGCTTGCCGCACATTTAGCCGGCTACTATCTTTGGAAGGTCTCGCGCAAGAGTCCGTCTCTTGGCCATGCGCTTATCATTCTCGGCATCCTCATCTTCGGCGCCAACATCGGCCTCATGGCTCAGATATTCCACGTCGAAGGACGATGGAATGGTGCGTTCTTGCCGTGGTCCGTCGGTGCGATCGTTATGGCCTGGGCCGTACAGAGCACGCCTGTCGCCGTTATCGCCATCGTTACGTCCTTCATCTGGTTCCTCGGCGGTATCGGTTGGAACCACCAGGCTGGCTGGTCCTATTATCCGTTTGCGGCCGCCGCTGCCTTCCTGCCTTACTGCTTCTGGCGCAGGTCGGCGTTCGCCTTCACGCTGTCGCTTTTTGCCATCGCCGTGGCCGCAGTCCTCTCCTCGACCGGAAGGGGTCAGACCGGCTTGCTTTTAGGCGTGTCTTCTGCCGCGGTCGGTCTCCTGTATAGTTGCTGGGGGCTCATCGCCGCGGGTGGAGAGCGATTCAAGTCGTTCGCCGCACCAGCAATCTTCCTCGGATTCCTGGCGATGACAATCGCCGTCTATATGGCGAGTTTTCAAAAGGTCGCAGGAGAATGGCTCTACAGCCGCGTCGAATTCGATAACGTAAGCCTGCCGGCGGCCGTGACCCCATTGGTCGCCCTCGTTGTGGGCATCGTGCTGGTCGTGCCCGCCGCGTTTCGATCGCGAACCAATCCTGCCGCGGCAAAGATCCTCGCAGCCGCCGTTCTCTCGTTCATTCTCTTCCTTGTCGGCAGTCTCACCTTCTCACAATTCGCCTTCGCATTGCTGGCCAATGTTGCCCTGTTCGCACTTGGTGCAGCGTTCATATGGACTGCTCGCGACCTTGAGGACCGTCGCCTGTTCTGGTCTGGCGTGATTCTGATAGCCCTGATGATCGTCAGCCGAACGCTGGAATATGAAACTGGCCTGCTCGTCAAGGCCGTCGTCTTCACAGCGGGAGGTGTGGCCATCATCGCATTGGGTATCATGTACGAGAAGTTCCTCAAGACAAGGAGGATCGCCCATGAATAAGCAGATAGCGTTCATTCTCGCCGTAGTCGTCCAAGCGGCCATTCTTGCCGCCGTGCCTGCCAGGCAGGTCTATACGCGCCTTTCAGGTCGAACCATTCGCCTCAAGACCGCCCCCGTCGATCCCTACAATTTCCTCAGCGGCTATCACGTTATCCTCAGCTACGAAATATCGCGTCCCCTCGACTGGTCACAAACTCAGCATAGATTCAGCCGGGGACAAGTCGTATACGTTGTCCTGAAGCCCGCAGAAGACGGGACATGGTTTGCCGAAAGCATTCATGTCCAGCGGCCGCAAGACCTCAACGTCGATGCACTCGTCATAAAAGGCCGATACAGTGGCTGGCAAGGCATAACATACGGGATTGAATCTTACTACATCCCCGAAGCAGTCCGCGAGCAAATCGAAAAAGACCTGCAAGAAAACGCTCGACAGGCGATTGTCGAGGTCAAGGTCGACAGCTTTGGCACCGCCGCATTGATGCGGATTATCATCGAAGACCGCGTATACGAGTACTGATTTTCACGAAAAGACAGCAAAGAATCCGTTGCAGGTGTGGCTTTTCTGGAACACTGACTCTGCGGTTCACAATATATCATCTTCCACACGCACGCTTACGTTTTCACGATACACCTGCGTGGGTGCGCTGCGGCCCGATCGTGCCATCCGCATCGCAGCTATCAGGAGCCGTATACCCCACGAAATGACCAGTGCCCCCGCAATAAAGAAAAGCCCCGCCACGATGAAGATAAACAAGTCCCGCAGCAGTATCGTAAGCAGCCCGAAACCCACGAGCATCAGCCCCGCGGCGACTACCCACAAAGCAAGACTTCGAGTCGCCTGCGATAACTGACTTGAATAGAACCTGAAGACCATAAATCGTTCCCTTCAGCCGGCAGCCATGACCAAATAGATTTCCCTGCCTCCACCCAAACAAGACGCGGGCCCCGCCAAAACGGGGCCCGCCGAAATGCAGCTTACATACCCATGCCGCCCATACCTCCC
>JAWLHD010000205.1:0-7166 GCA_041690555.1 Anaerohalosphaeraceae bacterium | reverse complement strand
CTGTACCTTGCCTTCACCACCCCCCACTTCCCCCTCCACGCACTCCAGGAAGATATCGACCACTCCCGGACGCGCTATCTTGAAGGCTGGGACAAGATACGCCGCCAGCGCTTCGAACGCCTCCGCGCCGAAGGCATCATCGACTGCGACCTCTCCAAACCCGAACCCCAAACCATCCCCAAATGGAACCTGCCCGAAAAAGACCTCCACGAACGCATCGGACCCGGCGAAGCAGGCCATGCCGTACCCTGGACCGACCTCTCCGACGAGCAGCGCCGCTTCCAGGCGACCAAGATGGCCATCCACGCCGCAATGGTCCACCGTATGGACCGCGACATCGGACGCGTCCTCGACCAGATCAAAGCCATGAACGCACATGAAGATACGCTCGTTTTCTTCCTCTCCGACAACGGCGCAAGTGCCGAACAGATCATCCGGGGCGACGGCCACGACCCCGCCGCAGCCCCCGGCTCGGCAGCATCTTATCTCTGCCTCGGCCCGGGCTGGTCAACCGCCGCCAACACCCCGTTCCGCCTGCACAAGTCATGGGTCCACGAAGGCGGTATCGCCACCCCGCTAATCGTCCACTGGCCCAAAGGCATTGCCGCCCGCGGCGCTCTCCGCCATACGACCGGCCACTGTATCGACTTCGTTCCCACCCTGCTCGACCTCCTCAAGATCGACCCGCCCAAAACCTGGAACGACCTCGAACCTCCGGCCCTGCCCGGCAGGAGTCTCCTGCCCGCCTTCGCCCAGGACCGCCAGATCAAACGCGACTTTTTCTTCTTCAGCCACATAAACAACCGCGCACTGCGCGTCGGCGACTACAAACTCGTCCGAACCCAGGCCGACGCCGACTGGTCACTCTACAACCTCGCCAAAGACCGCGACGAATCCGAAAACCTCGCTCAGAAACTCCCGGACAAAGTCAAAGAAATGGCCGACCTCTGGCTAGAACTGAACACCCGGTTCCAAACCGAATCCCAAGCCCCCTGACCAGCACAATGGCGCGTGGAAATGCTTCGGATTGTGCTCAACAGTGAGCATTCACACCCGCATCATCCACAGTGAACCGGGTTCGCTCGGCTCCTCAGTGAGCACGGGGCACTTGCCAAGAAGTTCACCACGATGGTTATGGTACAGCCAGTTGAGCGCTCCAACGACTTTGTACTGCGAGTTATACGATAGGAAAGCCTCGATCAGATACTGCTCATTGAAGAAGCTTACCTCCGTGTGCATCCGAAAATGTGCGGGATAGTCCCTCGGCGTGAACACGTCATGCACATGCACGATAACACCGGGCCGGAGAATCGGAAGCATTTCGAGCACCTCGCACAAAACGTCCCCCCGGGGACGTATCACATGAGAAGAATCGATAAAGAGTATGTCGTCGGCCTCAAGCTCTCTGAACAGCTTTTTGTCCACCTCTTCGACACGCTGCCGGATCAGAGTGATCGGAAGTCGTTTCAGCCAAGGCCTCTCGAACGGCTCAACACACACAAGTTCTCCCGGCCCTGACGCCGCCTCACGACCGTTGGCCGCCAAAGCGTTAACCGCCATCAGCGTCGAGTATCCCGCGCCGATTTCCACAATCTTGCGAGGCTTGTAATGCCTTATCATGTTGTAGTAATACTCCGCGTCGCCGGGGCCGAACTGACCGTTCCTGTAATAGTACTGCAAACCGGCGCGCTGAGGCTCACGCGGAAACGCCGACAATTCGCTGTTGTACCTGAACCGATGCAGCGCGGTTAACTGCTCCTGCGCATTGAAGTCTATGCCGGGCACAATGCGTTCATGCCCCGCCATGTCCCGCAAACGCCGCGGGTTGAACATCGGATCGTAGTAATGATTTGTTATTGGAAATACTCCCACCCCAAAGAGAACCTTCCTGCTGAAAGGAAGATGCCCTATTCCGGCTTTCCGCAGCAGCAGCAGAAATACCGCACTGAGAAGGGTAAAGGGCCACAACACCAAGTCAAGTGCGGGCCCGATTCTCCATACAAACGACCTTAGCGAACCGGCGATTCCAGAAACCATGGCAACCTCTCTGATAATATTGTATTGCGTATCAGGGGTCCCATCCCCTGCTGTTTCGCCAAGGCGCGCAAAAAGGGGTGTCGACGTCTCGAACGCCTCGCCGCCCACAAAAAATCACTCGAAGGCGCCGCGCAATCGAGCCGGCTTCACCTCCGGACAAGCGCCCGTTACCGCGCGGTCTGCTTCTCCCGCAGACGCTCCACCGGGTGCTCTCCCTCCGTGCTCAGCCGATATTCCTGCCCGAACTCGTGCACGTGGTCGTCGATCACCTGCACGCTCGGCGCCTGGCCGTCCTCGTTGACCATCCGTTGATACTTGAAATACCGCGAATCTGCCGACAGATCATGAACGTTCACGTATCCCGTACCCTCTGTGGTCAGGTCAACCTGCGACGCCAGCACCTCTCTTACGTAATCCTTGTTCGACTGGAACCTTGTCGCCTCGGGAAACGCCGATGGCAGCAGCGAGTCGGCGGACCGCTTCTCATATTTCTGCAGCATCTCCGCGGCTTCGTGCAAATGCCCGATCTCGCAGTCCAGCAGATGGCCCCATATCCCGCGTATCCTCTCGTTAGTCTCGGTCTCCATGCACGACCAGTACAGGTAGCACTCGTTATACTCGTGCATCAGGAGCCGCTCGAACCACGTCATCCGCGGGTCGACTAACGACTCGTAATGAGACACGTGCTGCTCCTCGATCATCCCGATCTCCTGGTAAAGCCCGCGCGCAAGCATACTCTCCGGACGATTGCAGACGTTCATGTAGTAGTTCATGGTCTGCTGCTCGGCCGCCACGATCGTCATCACGTGCAGCTTCGTCAGAATGTCCGCCGTATCCTTGTTGTAATGCTCGCGTATCCCGTCCAGCGGATGACGGTGCTCCTCCACCGTAGGCCGCCCCGGAAAGATTTCCGTGTAATCACCCACAATGTCTGACGGGTCCTTGCCTTCCGTCATCTCGATCAGGTTAGAGTAACGGTACAAGTGATCGAAATCCTCAAGCAGAGCAAACTCCAGCGCCGCCTTCACCGTCGAATCCGGCTCCGTCCGCGCCAGCCACGCCGTCAGGTCTACCGCAACCTGCTCGTAGCCCAGCGTCACCTCCAGAACCGACTCCGTTCCGGGGATGAGGCCGTTGATCAGTTTCTGCTGCTGCTGCTCCAGTCGCCGACTAAGCGCCAGCTTCCTCTTGACCTCCACGTCCTCGGCGTGCCGCGCAAACTGATGACCGAACCACACCGCCTCGAATTCCGCACCATTCATCAGAATGACACGCGTCCGAGTGTACGGATGAACCTCATGCTTGTCGTAGGGCTCGATATTCATCCGCCCCCAGTTCATCAACTGCTCCTCCGGCATAATGCCTTTTTCTTCCAACGGATTGAAACCCATGATTCCCCCTTTCACAAATCCTGCTTGCCCCGCCCTTCTGAGGTCTTGTTCGTTCTCCCTCCCGGTAAACATCGATTGTCAGTCGGCCGCGCACATTTCGGTGAAAATGCACGCGGACTTTAGCCGCAAAAAATTGCCGCCCCGCCTGTCCGATACGCAATGTGCTGCGCACAGCGCGCCTGCCCCCGGCAGTCGCACTAATGTTCGCCCGCCCAGTCAATCAGCCGCGGCTTGATGACATCCGTAAAGCATATCTGCCATGCCGCCACCAGCGGAATCGCCATCAGCATCCCCAGCACCCCCGCCACTGCGCCGCCTGCCAAAACCGCAAACAGCACCACAACCGGGTGAATGCGCAGAAGTCCCCCTTCCAGCCACGGGCTGAGTACCCAGCCGTCCAAAAACTGCACGACCGTATAGACCACTGTCGGCCAAAGCAGCGCATAAAACACCTCGCCCAGACTGTCCACGCTCAGGCCGTTGATCAGCAGCACCGCAAGCCAGCCCACCACCGATGCGTAAGGCACAATGTTCAGTACCGCAGTCGCCATAGCGAACACAAACCAGTATGGCACGTCGGCAAACGCCCAGCCGACCGAAAGCAGCACGCCGACGATTCCGGCAATGATCAGACGCGCCCTCAGAAAAACGCCCGCCGCATCGCTGATCTTCTGAACGGTCGTCAAAACCTCCTCTCGATGCGAATGCGGCAGGAACTGTCGGCACCAGGCCTTGATCTGCGGCAAACGAACCGAAAACGCGATGAAGAACACCACCAGCAGCGTTATATATATCCCCACGTAGGTCAGCCTCCCCAGGGCGGTGGCGAAAATGCCTACCCCACGGGCCGCGCCGCTCAGCAGAACCGGCACCAATCTCTCCGGGTTTTCGGCCGCCTCGCTGAGCCGCTCGCGAACCTCTTCGCTAAGCCCGCCGCCGGTATGCAAAACCCGCGATAGTCTGTCGATGTAATCAGGCAGCATCTCAAAAAGTTGAGATATCTGAGTTATTGCCAGCGGCGCCAGCCAGACCGCCGCCGCCAAGATGATCGCCATGATCATAACCACTACAAGCAGAACTGTTACCAGACGAGGCCACCGCCAGCACCGCTCTGTCCAATTAACAACAGGATTGGCAATGTACGCAAACAAAAGGCCTACCAGCACCGGGCTAAGCAGACCGCGCAGCACCCATATGATTGCCACAATAGCAAACAAAGCCAGAAAGCCGGCCAGCACTGCAAAGAACGACCGCCGCAGTTCCATTTCTTTTACATGATCTACCTGTTCAGTCATTCTCACGACCGATCAATACCGCACGGCATATCGGGCGCCGAAGGCACGCCCCCAACTTGCCTCAGTCCCGCCGGTATCAACTCGGTGAACATAACACTTCACTTAAGCAGCCGCCGCCAGGCCCGCAAAAAACGCCGCCCGCCGCCACGCGTAAATAACCCGCTGCAAATCGCCGAACAGTCGATATAATCAAATCATGGCAAAACGTCAGATCAGGACATATACGGTCAGCGAGGTTAATACGCTGATCCGCGTCGCCCTCGAGGAATGCCTCCCGGGACGCATGATTGTCGCCGGCGAGATCACCGACTGGAGACGCCACCACAGCGGCCACTGCTATTTCTGTCTAAAGGACGGCGATAGCCAGTTGCCCTGCGTCATGTGGGCCGGCAGCGCACGCGGACTCAAATTTGCACCCGAAAACGGCCTGGCCGTCCTGACCACCGGGCACATCGAAGTCTACGTCCCCCAAGGCCGATACCAGTTCTACGCCGACAAGCTCGAACCAGCGGGAGTAGGAGCCCTGCAGTTGGCCTTTGAGCAGATGGTGCGGCGGCTTCGTGCCGAAGGGCTCTTCGACGACGCGCATAAAAAGCCCATCCCTCCTTATCCGATGCGGATCGGCATCGTAACCAGCGAGTCGGGCGCCGCACTGTGGGATATCGCCGACAGCATCTACAACCGTTGGCCCTGTGCAAGAATGTTCCTTTACGCCGTCCCCGTCCAGGGTGCAGGAGCCGCCGACCGAATCGCCGCCGCCATAAAAGCAATCAACCGGCGAAACCGCTCCCTGCGTCTCGACGTCCTGATCGTCGGACGCGGCGGCGGATCGCTGGAGGATTTATGGGCATTCAATGAAGAGGCCGTCGCAAGGGCGATATACGATTCGGACATCCCGGTCATCAGTGCCGTGGGGCACGAGGTCGACGTAACTATTGCCGACCTTGTCGCCGACGCCCGGGCCTCTACGCCCACCAAGGCCGGCGTAATCGCTGTGCCCGACGGCGCCGAGGTGCTCGGACGCCTCGAAGAAACCCGACGGCGGCTCGCCGCGGATCTCCGCAAACGAACCGATTTGTACGGCCATCGACTCGCCACCATCCAGGCCAGCGCCGTATTCCGCAATCCGCGGTGGATCGTCAACAATGCCGCGCAGATGGTCGATGATCGATCCATGCGCCTCGCCGACGCTGCCAGGGGACTGTTCGGCGGTCTTCGCGGCCGACTCGAGCGCATGCAGCGCTCGGTTGCCCGAATTGAACCGCACCGAATGCTCGGGCAAGGACACGTCCGGATGCATGAATTGGCCGGGCGCCTCAACGAAGCCGCCAGGGGGCGCTTAAGCGATCTCCGCGACCGTCTCGAACGTATCCAGCAGTTGGTCGCTCGGGCCGAGCCGCATCGCCTCGTCGGATCCAAACGCGTGCAGCTTCAGGAACTCACCACTCTGCTTCAAACGAATGCCGGCGGAGTTCTGACGGAAAAGCGGTTGATATTAACCGCCATGCAGAATAGACTGGAAGCGCTTGATCCCCGCGGCGTACTTAAGAGGGGCTACAGCATAACCAGGAATATGCGGACGAGCCGAGTCGTTATGCATCCGGCGGACGTTGCCTTAGGCGATGAAATCCTCACGGAACTGACCCGGCACGGGCAAATCATAAGCAAAGTAAAAAAAGTCAGTGAGTGATGTATTCGGCGGCGCCGGACGGACAGGCTATGGCAAAGAAACAGAACGATGTAGGCAAGCTGACATTTGAAGAGGCGATTCGCGCCCTGACGGATATCGTCGCACGAATCGAAAGCGGACAAACGTCCCTGGAAGACAGTCTCGGCCAGTACGAGAAGGGAATGGCCCTGATTAAGCATTGCCGCACCATCCTCCAGGCCGCCGAAAAGAAGATCGACAGAATAACCGCCGAGTCGGGAATGGATGACAGCAAGCCCGCCGACGAAGAAAAGCCGCCCTCAGGCGACCGACGCGCGTCCGAGACCGAACTTGATGAAGACCGGGAGGACCAGGAAGACGCGCTCTTCTGACACTTGCAGACGATAACACCGAAACAGCGAGCGTGGCGGAATTGGCAGACGCGCCAGGTTTAGGTCCTGGTGGGCAAAACCCGTGGAGGTTCGAGTCCTCTCGCTCGCAATAACTTGTAAATACAGGACTTATGTCATTTCTTGCTGTTCAAATCAGCCCTCCTTTCTGCCCTCCCTGGTGAAAATCTGGTGAAAAAACTCTGGATGGCATAAGACCTTAAACTCATTTTTGGCATTACCTCGAAAGAATTTGCAAAGCGAAAATCGTCGCGGTATTCTCCTTAACAGGCGACCTTGTGACTCGCATTAAGGAGAATAGAACATGGCATCAATGGGTTGGGACAAGACCGGCAAACGGTGGAGGGTCTTCTGGCATGTGACCCTGCCTGACGGCAGCGTGGAT
>JAWLHD010000204.1:0-7168 GCA_041690555.1 Anaerohalosphaeraceae bacterium | reverse complement strand
CAAACCACCAATCTACTGAGAATATCGTCTGCTTCGCCGCACGGATGAACGACCTGAACAAATCACATCAACGTTTCTGTCCTCCCGACCCGCCGCCGGAACCCGTCCCCGGTTCCATCTGCCGGTCTGACCAATCCCCACTGTCGCATATAATCATCACTCCTCCATCCGAGATGGACAACTCCGAAAATTACGATTTTACCGTTGACTGAGACCATAATTGTCGGTAGGATCTCTATGGCTGGCAATCGAATTCTTTGGAGACGGAGCATATGAAAACCGGGTTGCTTTCGGCGGTGTTTCTGGCGGTGCTTGTTTTGGGCAGTGCGGCTTCTGGAATTGAATTCGCCGAGCCCGTTCGGCTCGCCGCGGGCGGCAAGATCATTGATACGGATGTCGGGCATGCGGCGCCTTTCGTTTGTGATTTTGACGGCGACGGCGTACACGATCTCCTGGTCGGGCAGTTCGGAGATGGGCTGTTGTGGCTCTATCGCAATGAGGGTACGAATGCGGCCCCCAGGCTGGCCGCGGGGGTGAAGTTCAAGGACGGCAAGGAGGACGGCCGCGTGCCGAGCGGCTGATGTGTGGGATTCGGTCCACATGTTGTGGACCTCAATGGCGACGGCTATCCCGATATCATCTCAGGGTCATGGCCGGGTGAATTATTCTTCTTCGAAGGCGCAAAAGAAGGCACCCATCTTGCGCCGGTGATGCTCAAGGACAAGGAAGGCAAAATCATCAATATCGCCGGGGGCCTCTCCGAATGGCGCGAAGGGGGACTTCTCATCAAAGGCAACGCCGAGTTCGAGACTACCGACGAGGGAACGTTTGTTAACTACCACGGCGAGCGGCTCAAGAGCACCGCCGAAAGGCCGATTGCGATTTCAGGAACGGCGTCGGTGGTTACCGCGGCGGACTGGGACGCCGACGGCGATTATGATCTCATTGTGGGCACTATTAGCGGCAGCATTCACTTGCTTGTCAACGAGGGTACCGCCAAGTCTTACTCGTTTGCAAAAGAGCAGTCGCTCTACGCCGACGGCAAAGAGGTCCGAGTCTCAGCACAAGCCGGCGTCTGTGCAGTCGACTGGGACGGCGACGGAGACGTCGATCTGCTGGTCGGCACGGGTGACGGCAGCGTGGTATTCTTCGAGAATATCGGAACAGCTGAATCGCCGAAACTGGCCGCGGGCGTAGAGATCGTGCCCCGGGGGACGATTGCCTACGGCGCCGACGCGCCGAAAGAGGTGCGTCGGGGCATACGGGCCAAGGTCTGCGCCGCGGACTTCAACGGCGACGGAAAGCTGGACCTGCTGGTGGGGGACAACGCAACCCGCAAGCCTGACCTGCCGGAGCCAACAGCCGAAGAACAAGCCAAATATGACGAGATTCGCAAGCAACTGGAGCCGCTCAATGAGCGTGTTGGTGAATTGTTCGCAATGATGCACGGGCCGGAGCGCGCCAAGGACGAGCAGCAGCTTAAGGCCGCAAATGAGGAATACCGCAAGGTCAGCAAGCGCATGCAGGAACTCTCATCGCAACTGCCGCGACAATCACAGACCCACGGCTGGGTGTGGCTATTTGTGAGGAAATAGCCGGCCGACGCAGCGCCGTTTGAAGAAACACTTTCCTTTTGCATACAAGGCCAGGGCATACGATGCGAATCGCAAAGTTTGCTTTGCCCCGCCGGATTCACTATGATAGCGTGCATGAAATCTGTTATGCTGCTGTTTGTCTGAAGGGAGCTGCTATGAGTTGCAAATCCGTCTGCCTGTGCCTCTTTTTGATGATGCCTGCGTGCGTGGCTGCCAAACCGCAAAGCGTGGAAATGGCCCCCTTCGCCGCCGACTGGCGCGACAACCCCGCAGGACCCGCCAACATGTCCGTCCTCCTTGACGCCCCCGCCGGCAAAGACGGCTTCGTATCGGTCCAGAACGGGCGCCTGGTCACGCCGCAAGGCTCGCGTTTTCGCATATGGGGCGTCAATGTCACCGGCTCGGCATGCTTTCCTTCGAAGGAGGACGCGCCCACGGTGGCCGACAACCTCGCCCGACACGCCGTCAACTGCGTCCGCTTTCACTTCCTCGACAGCAACTGGTCCGCCTCACTGTTTGTCCGCGGCGCCGACAACACCCGCACGCTCGACCCCGCACAGCTCGAGCGCTTCGATTACTTCGTAGCCGAACTCAAAAAACGCGGCATCTACACCAACATCAATCTCAACGTCGGCCGCAACTTCCGCAAGGCCGACGGCGTCATTGACTACGAAAAAATCGGCCTTGCCAAAGTCCTCAATTACTTCGACGAACGCATCCAGTTCCTCCATCGCGAATACGCCGAACAACTGCTCACCCACCGCAATCCTTACACCGGTCGCGAATACCGCAGCGAACCCGCTGTTTGCATCGTAGAGCTCGTCAATGAAAATTCACTCGTCGAGGCGTGGTTTTCGGATCGTCTGCTCGGTCAACACACCCAGGGCCCGGCAGGCACATGGCAGGACATCACCCCGCACTACTCCGATCTTCTCACAAACGAATATAACGCCTGGCTGAAAGAAAACCTCTCCGATACCGACCTCCTCCAACTGCACAAACTTACAGACACAAGACCTGGCGACCTCATCCCCCGCCTCCAATCGAAACAAGTCGCCAAGGCCCCCGAAAAGCAGTTCCACGCCGAAGCATCCTTCTACATCCAGTGCGAAGACGCATATTTCCAGATGATGTACCGCCATCTAAAAGAGGACCTCAAGGTCAAACCCCTCATCGTCGCCAACAGCGACCACAACCACTACCGCAGCGGCTACGCCCTCCTGTCCTCTATGGCCAGACTCGACGTCGTCGACGGCCACGTCTACTGGCAGCACCCCAACTACATCACCGACCCCCGGACCGGCAAGCGAGGCTTCCGCATCCCCAACACGCCCATGGTCAACGACCCCTTCTTCTCGACCGTTGTGCAACTGTCTCGCTCCGCGGTCGCCGGCAAGCCCTACACCGTCTCCGAAACAAACCACCCCTTCCCCAGCGCCTACGCCTGCGAAGGCATCCCCATCCTCGCCGCCTACGCCGCCTTCCACGACTGGGACGGCCTGTTCTTCTACACATTCGAGCACGCCGACCCCGCCGACTGGTCCACCCGCACCACCGGCCACTTCGACATCCGCCCCGATCCCGTCAAGATGACCAACCTCGCCGCCTGCGCCCCGCTCTTCCTACGCGCCGACGTCAAACCCGCCAGCCGCACCGTCTCCCGCTCCTACTCGCCGCACCAGTATATCGAATCCCTCCGCCTCCCATGGAACCAGCGCCCCTACTTCACCCCAGGCTTCAACCTGGCCCTCGCCCTCACCCACACAACCCGCATCGACTCCTTCACCCAGCCGACCGGCCCATTCCCCGAACTTGAACAGACCAACCCCATCGTCTCCGACACAAAACAACTCGCATGGCATCATCCGCCCCAACACAAAGGCCTCGTCACCGTAGACACCGAACGCACCCAGGCCCTCATCGGCTTCGTCAAAGACAACCCCCAAACCCTCACCAACCTCTCCGCCAACGTCGCAAACGACTTCTGCTCCATCGTCCTCACGTCCCTCGACGGAAAACCCATCACGCATTCGCAAAGAATGCTGCTCGCCGCCACCGCCCGCGCCCAAACCACCGGCATGAAGTACAACGAAGACAAAACCTCCCTGGAAGACTGGGGCAAACCCCCCATGCTGATCGAACCCGTCACCGGCAGCATCGCCCTCCGCAACCTGACCAAGGCCGAATCGGCAGGGATAACCCCGCTGGACGCCGCCGGGCGAGCGTCAGCCGATGCCGTCCGCGCCAACAGGATCGCAGACGCCTGCGAACTGCCCCTCGCCTCGGCGCCCACAACGTGGTACCTCATCGAAGTCGACAGGTAGTCAGTTTGCCGCAAGCGCCTTCAGGTCGGCGCCCGTCGGCTCCTGGAACACGCGCAGGCCGAACTCCGGAATAACCGCAAGGATGTGATCGAAGATGTCCGCCTGTATGCCTTCGTAATTCGCCCAAACCTGGTCGTTGCTGAACACGTAAATCTCAATCGGCAGGCCCTTCGATGTCGGCGCCAGGTGCCGCACGAGAAACGTCATGTTCTGGTGTACCTTCGGATGATGCCGAAGATAAGCCGCCACGTATGCCCGAAACGTCCCCACGTTCGTCAGCCGACGCCCGTTGACGATCTCCGATGCGTCCACCTGCTGCTTTGAATTCCACTCGGCCAGTTCCTTCAGCTTCCTGTCGATGTATTCACGAAGGTACTGGAACCTGCCAAACCGCCGCAGCATCGCCTCATCGCAGAAGCGGATGCTCGTCATGTCGATATGCACCGCCCGCTTGATCCGCCGACCGCCGCTGTCGCTCATGCCCCGCCAGTTCTTGAACGAATCGCTTACCAGCGCGTACGTCGGTATCGTCGCAATCGTCTTGTCCCAGTTGCTCACCTTTACCGTCGTCAGCGAGATATCGATCACGTCGCCGTCGGCGCCGTATTTGGGCATCTCGATCCAGTCGCCGATATGAACCATCTCATTGCTGATCAACTGGATCCCGGCCACGAGCCCCAAAATCGAATCCTTGAAGATCAGCAGCAGCACCGCCGTCATCGCCCCCATGCCCGCCAACAGCTTCGACGGGTCCTTCTTCATGAGGATCGACAGAACCACCACCCCGGCGGCGATATACAGCACAATCTTGACGACCTGCACGAAACCCTTGATCGGCATCTTGCGCGAGCATTTGAATGTGTTGTAAATGCAGACCGCCGCATTCAGCAGCCCGTCGACAACCCACAAGCCAACGGCCACCATGTAAAACCCCGCCGCCGTCTGCACAAAACCGATCGCACGCGGAAACCCTTCAAAAACCAGCCCCGCCGAAAGATAGATCACCACCGCCGGCGCAATATGCGAAAGCCGTGCAAAAACCCCTCGCTCGACCAGAATGTTATCCCACTGCGTCTGGCTCCGCTCGGCGATGCGATGGAGCCAGACCAGCAGTACGCGCTTGACCACCCAATTGACCACCCATGCCGCCGCAAGTACGCCGATGAACCAGGTCAGCCGAACAAGGAACACGGATGCACCTTCAGGTACGCCTATGCCGACAAGCCAGTTCTCCACCGACGCGCTGACGGCAACAATTCCGCAGAAACCTGTCACTGCTCCGCTCACCTCCCTGCCACGCGCATTTGAAGTGTGAACACGGCGTCGCTCGCCGTAATGAACAGCGTCTTGCGGTCCTTGCCGCCGAACGTCACGTTGGCCGTCCAGTTCTTCGGCACGTCGATCTGTTTGATCTTCTCGCCCGCCGGGTTAAACACCGACACGCCCCTGCCCGTAAGGTACACGTTGCCCTCTTCGTCGATGGTCATGCCGTCCGAACCCATCGAACAGAACAGACGCTTGTTCGACAAAGTCCCGTCCTTGCTCAGGTCATAAGCGTATGTCTTCTTGTCGCCGATATCCGCAACATAGAGTATCTTGCCGTCTGGCGTGCCGATGATCCCGTTGGGCTGCACGAGGTCGTCGGCAACCCGTGTAACGGTCTTGTAGTCTGGCGTCAGGTAATACACGTGCTGCTTCTGCTCGCTGGGACCGCGATTCCAGTACGGGCGTTTGTAATAGGGATCCGTGAAGAACACGCCGCCCCAGGGCGCAACCCAAAGATCATTTGGCCCGTTGAAGAGTTTCCCTTCGTAATCCTTCAGCAGGACCTTGTGGCCGCCTTTCATGTCGATTGCCCAGAGTTCGTTCTTGTCGTCGGCGCACGCCAGCAAAACACCCTTCTTGTCAAAATAAAGGCCGTTCGACCGACCGCAGGGCGACATGAACGTCGTTATCTTCCCGTCAGGCGACCATTTCATAATGCGGTCGTTGGGCTGGTCGGTGAAGTAAACGTTGCCGTCTTTGTCGACTGCCGGGCCTTCCGTGAATTTGAAGCCGTCCGCAGCCAGTTTCAGCTCGGCGCCGCTCGCTATGATGTCGCCGCCGCCGGTGCTCTGGGCAGTGCAGCCTGCTGCGAAAATCGCCATTATCAGTACCGCTAATGCTGTTTTCTCAAACGACATAAGAACGCTCCTTTCTCATCACTAAGTGGTCCCCCACGGGAGTATACCGGGACCGGCACCACGAAACAAGGCTTTTGCGCCCCAGGGACAGGGCCGGTGCATTTTCCGCAGTTCAGCATCCCAAACCCGCCCCACACTGACCTCGGAGAGCAAAATGTGGCGAGGGCATCCTGCCCTTGCAAAGTAGCGAGGGCATCCTGCCCTTGTAAAGTGGCGAGGGCATCCTGCCCTTGGTAACGTAGCGAGGGCATCCTGCCCTTGTAACGTGGCGAGGGCATCCTGCCCTTGTAAAGTGGCGAGGGCATCCTGCCCTTGTAAAGTGGCGAGGGCATCCTGCCCTTGTAATACGCCAAAGCCGTATCCCCCGCGCCAGCCCCATAACCTGCATTGCGGCGCAACTTCTCACTACTCCGGTATGCCCCAGCACTTGGCAGAGCCCCGTTCGTATGAAAGGTTGAACTGCTAACTTATTATTTCCGGAGGCGTTATGAGCAACAAGGAACGCAACAAGGTCCGCAGGTACGTCGGACCGTTTGACACGCGGGCCCAACGGCATTGGCGGGCTGTGACTCCATTCCTGTACAAGAAACTCCAAACGCGGGAACAGCTTTTCCACAGGCTCTTTTCGCAAGGCCCGCACACACAACAAGTTATGAATCGCTGCCGGCGGATCAAGGGGATTGACTACGACGACGCAGAAGATATCGCACTGGCGCTCTGGACGCCGGAGATGTAAATTCTAAGTTGCTGCCTCGCCGGGGTTTACGTAACGGCGAAGGGTTGATACAATAGGGGTGCGCCGGCTTCAGGCGCATCGCTTTTTTTTGTCGCTGGCGAGGATTCATCCATGAAGATCTTACCGGCCGCCATACTGGCGGTGCTTGTAAGCCCCGTTTTTGCAGAGGATTACGCTCCCACATCGACTTATGCCCAACATGAGATGCTGGGCTGGACGGTCCTGGTGAGCAGCCAGTTGCGCCAGGATCATGCCGAGATTGCTGCGGACGTCCTGACGCTCTTGGAAAACCAGTTATACCAGATAACGCGAGTTGTCCCAGAGCCTGCA
>JAWLHD010000203.1:0-7177 GCA_041690555.1 Anaerohalosphaeraceae bacterium | reverse complement strand
CGGTGCTGCCCTCCTTGGCCATGGTGATAAACAATTCACCAGGCTGTCCATCCTCGTACAGCCCCACCGTCAGATATCCTTCGTGTCCGGCTACGGAGAATTTGTGCGTAATGCTGTTCCGCGTTTCGGCCAGTCTGTGCCGGAATGGTCTGGGCGCGGCGGCCTCGGTCTTCTTTGCATTACCGTCCTTATTGGTGTTTACTGGCTGGATGCGTTTGGAGCCGTCGCGATAAACAGCGATCGCCTTAATGCCGAGTTTCCAGCCTTCCATATATGCGGCGGCGATCTCTTCGGTCGTGCTTTCCTTTGGCATATTGATGGTTTTGCTGATTGCGCCCGACAGGAACGGCTGGACGGCGGCCATCATCTTCAAATGGGCCTGATAGTGGATGTGGCGCTTACCGTTGCGCGGCTTGAATGCGCAATCGAACACGGGCAGATGCTCCTGGCGCACCGCAGCGGTTTCGATGGTGTCGTCGGCGTCAATGGCGTCGCAGATGTCGCGAATCTCGTCGGCGCTGTATCCAAGGCGGTCCAGCGCCATCGGTACGGTGCGATTGACGATCTTCAACATGCCCCCTCCGGCGAGGAGTTTGTATTTAACCAGGGCAATATCCGGCTCGACACCGGTGGTGTCGCAGTCCATCATGAATCCGATGGTTCCCGTGGGGGCCAGCACCGTAGTCTGCGAATTGCGGAAGCCCTTTTGCGTGCCGGCGTCGAAGGCCTCGTCCCATGCGTTTTTGGCGGCGTTGAGCAGATACGCCGGGCAATGCACTTCGGGAATGTTGTATGCGTGGTCGCGATGCATGCCGATGACGTTGAGCATCGCATCCTTGTTCTGCTGATAGCCTTCGAAGGGGCCCTTGATAGCGGCTATTTCCGCGCTTGCCGAGTAAGCGGCGCCGGTCATCAGCGCCGTTACGGCCGAGGCCCATGTTCGGGCGGTGTCCGAATCATACGGCATGGCAAGGCTCATGACCAGCGAGCCGAGATTGGCGTAGCCCAAACCGAGCGGGCGGAAACGGTGGCTGTTGACGGTGATGTTCGGCTCCGGATAGCTGCCGTTATCGACGAGGATCTCCTGGGCAATAATGAACAGGCGGACGGCCTTTGTGAAACTGTCCACGTCGAACGATCCGTCATCCTTGCGGAACTTCATGAGGTTCAGCGAGGCCAGGTTGCAGGCCGAGTCGTCGATGAACATGAACTCGCTGCACGGGTTGGAGGCGTTGATTGGGCCGGAATTGGGGCATGTGTGCCACTTGTTGATCGTGGAGTGGAACTGCATCCCTGGGTCGCCGCAGATTCGCGTTCCTTCGGCGATGAGGTGCATCAACTCCCTTGCGGAATGCTGGCCGATGATCTCCCCGGTGGTTACGGATTTTGTAACCCATTTTGCGTCCTTCTCGACGGCCTCCATGAATTCGTCGGTGGCTCGGACGGAGAGATTGCTGTTCTGGAACATTATGCTGTTGTATGCTTCATTGTTGAGGTCGCCGCCGTAACCTTGTTCGATGAGTGCCCAAGCCTTCTTCTCTTCTTCGGTCTTGCAGGTGATGAATTCGCGGATGTCGGGGTGGTCGACCTTCAGCGACTGCATTTTCGCGGCGCGGCGGGTCTTTCCGCCGGACTTGACCACCGCGGCGATCTGGTCATAAACCCGCATGAAGCTCAGTGGGCCCGATGGTTTGCCGCCGCCGGCGAGCTTTTCACGGCTGCTGCGGAGGGTTGACAAGTCGGTGCCGGTCCCCGAGCCGTGTTTGAAGAGCATCGCCTCGCTGCGCGCCAGGCGCATTATGTCTTCCATCGTGTCGTCGACGGACTGTATGAAGCAGGCCGACGCCTGCGGATACTCGTAACTGTTCGTAC
This sequence comes from Anaerohalosphaeraceae bacterium, assembly GCA_041690555.1. GTDB lineage: Bacteria > Planctomycetota > Phycisphaerae > Sedimentisphaerales > Anaerohalosphaeraceae > JACZKQ01. The sequence continues at coordinate 5,305 of JAWLHD010000203.1, read as the reverse complement.
ACGGCACCGCCTGCTGTTTGGATTCGTCCCACCGGTAATTGTGGTTGCTGCCCTTGACGCCGTGGATATGGTACAGCCCGACGTTGAACCACACGGGGCTGTTAAAAGCGCCGTACTGGTTCATGCAAAGCCACGTCAGCTCATTGTAGAAGTTCTCCGTATCCTCGTCAGTGGCGAAATAACCGTCTTTGCGGCCCCAGTCTGCTATGGTGCGGCAGACTCGATGGACAAGCTGTTTGACGGAGCATTCACGTTCACCGAGGTCCGCATCGCCGTAGAAATACTTGCTGACGACCACCTTGGTGGCTAATTGACTCCAGAATGCAGGCACTTCGACGTTGTTTTGCTCGAAAATAACCTTGCCCGTATCATCCGTTATACTGGCCTGACGAGTTTCCCACTCGACTTCATCGAAGGGGTGCTTATCGGACCTGCTAAAGCTCCTGCCGACTTTCAGGCCCGACCCGTTTGCGACTTTCGGGCTCGTCCAGGGTTGGAATCGAGGTCCAATTGGTCTCCCGCTCGAACTGGCCATTTTTTCATCCTTCATACGACTACGCCTCCATGCATAGAAACACTGTCCTGCAACAACATATAGTATTATGCCCAAGAACTGTTCGACATATAGTTATATCGACGCCTTAAGATATTATTGGCAGGCACTGTGCAGGGCAAACAGAAATTCCGGGATTTCTGGAAAAAAGTGTCCTTGCTGAGATTAAGTTCCTGTCAATAAGGCACCTACAGGCACAAAAAATTTACGGCCCGAGAAGGCGAGTATACAGATTGTCTGTGGCTGGTTTGCTGTGTATCCGGGGTGCTTTCCGGCAGGTGATGGTTGGCGGCGGGAATTGTGTGAGAGCACGTCATCCGTGGCCAGGGAAGGATTCCAGAGGAGTCTTCAAAGTCGCGACTGGGGGTCCTTACTCGTTATTTGGCGGGTTTGATGCCTTCGTGTTTAAGCGACATCTTCACCAGCAGGGCGCAGTTCTTCTGATAGAACTTCCGGTCGAGCAAACCGATGTTTTCAAAGGCCTCGGCACCGAGCTGTTCGGCAATCAGAGGGGCGGTCTTGCCGGCCTTGTACTCGCCGATGATTCGCTTGTGGTAGTTCTCTGCGGTCGCCAGGGCGCCGCTGAAGTATGCCCGTACGGCGTTTACGCCCTTGATGACGGCGTTGTGGCCCAGGCACAGAAACTCCGTATTGAGAAACGCCAGCCGTTTAATGCTGGCCAGATAGGTTGCATAGCCAGTGAAGTAGTTCGGCCACCAGTAGCTCTGCTGCGGCACATAATAGCCCGTCGCATCGGAAATCATAAGGCATTTTATGGCGGGCTCGTAGAAGCTGAGGCTGCATTTGCTGTGCCCCGGGGTGCGGAGGACCTGGAAGACAAGGTGATCGACGGCAATTGTGTCGCCTTCGTCTATGACTCGGTCAACGGCGATCTGCCTGCCGGTGAAAGGCTCCGGGTGCACGTCTGGATTTATTGAGCCTCGGGCAGCCAGCGAGGCGGTGTATGCCTGGTCGACTTTGACATAAGAGCCGATTGTCTTATCGTTCGACAGCGCCGCCGCGGCCTCCCTGGATGCGCAAATGGTCAGATTGGGGAAGGCTTCGCGGAGGAATGGAACCGCCATTACGTGGTCGGCGTGACTGTGCGTAATGATCGCCTGTTTGACGAAGTCGGACTTGATATGCAGGCGATCCAGTTGTGCTTGCAGGACCGGGCCCGCTGCGCCGACAGCACCTTCGAAGATGGCGCCTTCACTTGGACCTTTGGCAAGATAAAGCGGGTTCTCATTGAGTCCCAACATAAGCAATGAATCGTTTATCTGGATTGGAGGGTCCTTTATCAGCATGAATCTACCTCTCAAGGCCGTCGCGCGAGTTGTTGCATGTTCTTTTCCATGACGAACGGGCCGCCGCAAGATGCGCGCCGATAGTCACGGGCGACAGTACGCCCATTTCAGCCCTGTGGTATCCGGCCGATGCGGCGGGTTGCCGCAGTCTGATAATGCGAACTCTCATAGTCCTGCTCTTTCGACCCGTCTGACGCTGCATGGAGGATTAAACCACATTGACGCCCGACCGGCAAGGCGAAAACTGGCGCAAAACAGCCTGGGGTGGCCTGCGGCGGCGCCTTGCGTTACCGATGCAGGGGTGCTATAATTTGTGCAGTGTGCTTTAACCTGTGTGACGGGATTATTTGTGCGAGATACTGCAATGAAACGGTTGATACTCTGCGCGTTTGTTTTTGGTCTGGGCTGTTCTTTGGCGCTGGGGGCGGAAGAGGCTCGCCTGCTTCGATTTCCGGCGACCCACGGCGACCGGATCGTGTTTACATACGCCGGCGACCTTTATACGGTTGGCGCCAGGGGCGGTGTGGCGCGGAAGCTGACTAACGATGTGGGTTATGAGATGTTTGCCCGGTTCTCTCCCGATGGCGAGCAGATAGCCTTCACGGGTCAGTACGACGGCAACACGGAGGTGTACGTAATGCCCGCCGCGGGCGGCGTTCCGAAGCGCGTAACGTGGACTGCTACCCTTGGACGCGACGATGTGGCCGACCGTATGGGACCGAACAATGTCGTGATGACCTGGACGCCTGACGGGCGCATCGTATTCCGCTCGCGGATGCGCTCTTTCAACAGTTTCAACGGCCGGCTCTACGCGATCTCACCCGACGGCGGCATGCCTGAGGAACTGCCCGTGCCGCGGGGCGGCTTTTGTTCGTTCTCCTCGGACGGTACGAAGATGGCCTACAACCGCATCTTCCGTGAATTCCGCACTTGGAAGCGTTACCGCGGCGGCATGGCCGATGACGTCTGGATATACGACTTCGAAACGAAGAAGATTGTCAACATCACCGACAACCCGGCGCAGGACATCTTCCCGATGTGGAAGGATGACACGATTTATTTCGTGTCGGACCAGGACGCAAACATGCGGATGAATCTCTTCGCATATGACCTCGGTACGAAGCAGACGCGGCAGTTAACGGATTTCACCGAGTTTGACGTCAAGTTTCCGTCGCTGGGGGACAAGGCGATTGTCTTTGAAAACGGCGGGTACATTTACCGTTATGACCTCGGTACGGCTCGCTGCCGCAAGGTGCCCATACGGATTCAGGAAGACCGTGTTGGCGGCCGCGGCGGAATTACTTCGGTAAAGGACGCGGTGACCAACTTCGAGATCGCGCCGGACGGCAAGCGGGCGCTGTTTGGCGCCAGGGGAGATGTGTTCACCGTGCCGGCAAAACACGGGGCTGTGCGAAATCTCACCGCAACATCGGGCGTGCATGAGCGAAACAGCAAGTGGTCGCCCGACGGCAAGTGGGTTGCGTACATCTCTGATGTTACGGGTGAGGATGAGATATACGTTGTATCCGGCGACGGCGGCGGTGCGGCCAGGCGGGTAACACATGGCGGCGACACATACAAGTATGACATTCGGTGGTCCCCCGACAGCAGAATGATTCTTTGGGGCGACAAACGGCTTCGCCTGCAGTACGTGGAGGTCGATAGCGGCGAGATAACCGAGGTGGACACATCTCGTCGAGGGGAGTTTCACCAGTATGAATGGTCGCCGGACAGCAAGTGGATCGTTTACGTCCGGGCGGAAATGGAGGGTATGAGCCGGGTTTGCCTCTATTCGGTCGACCAGGAGCAGTCATGGCCGCTTACGGATGGCTGGTATGCGGTTTCGAACCCGACATTCAGTTCGGATGGGCGGTTCGTGTTTTTCGTTTCAAATCGCGATTTTAACCCCATTTACAGCCGGACTGAGTGGAATCATGCTTATCAGGATATGGAGCGGATCTACCTGCTGACACTGGCGAAGGAGACGCGGTCGCCGTTTGCCTACGAAAGCGATGAAGTGTCGGTCCGCAGCTCGGACGAGGCTCAGAAGAAGGAAGATGCGGACAAGGATAAGGAGAAGGCGGATTCCGCAGCGTTTGTGAAAGTCGATCTGGACGGAATCGGCGGGCGGATTGCGGTGCTGCCGGTTGCGGTGTCGAGCTACCGGAGAGTGCAGGTCGTCGGCGATTCGGTGTATTACCTGCGCAGGGGCGGCAGCGACGAGGCTATGACGCTGCGGCTTTATGATTTGAAGGAGAAGAAGGAGACCGAATTAGGCAGGGCCTCGGGGTATGAGATATCTGCCGACGGCAAGAAGATACTGGTCAGTGCGGTGGGCAAATATGCGATTATTGACCTGCCGAAGGCGAAGTTCGAGATGAAGGAGACGTTAGATCTTTCGGGTATGGAGGTTGCGTTGGATCGGCAGGCAGAGTGGACGCAGATATTCAATGAGTGCTGGCGGCAGATGCGGGACTTTATGTATGTGCCGAACATGCATGGGGTGGACTGGGAGGGGATGCGCAGGCGTTATGCCCCACTGGTGGGGCATGTAAGCCATCGTGCTGACCTGACTTACGTGATTGGCGAGATGATCAGCGAATTGAATGTGGGGCATACGTATGTCGGTGGGGGCGACGTGCCCACGCCTGCGCGGATCGGCATGGGGCTGCTGGGGGCGGAGGTGTCCAGAGATGCCGAAAGCGGGTTTTTCCGCATTGACAGGATTCTTGCGGGGCAGAACTGGGACAAGTCTCTGCGGTCGCCGCTTACTGAGATCGGCGTGGATGCAAACGAAGGGGATTACATCCTGGCGGTGGATGGTGTTGTAACTGCCGGTGTTAAGAACATTTATGAACTGCTGTTTAACAAGGCCGGCAGGCAGGTGACCCTGAAATTGAGCTCAAAACCGTGCGATGAGGGGGCGCGGGACGTGATTGTGGCGCCTACGGACGACGAATCGGGGCTTTATTACTATAACTGGGTGCAGGGTAATATTGCCAAGGTGGATGAGGCTACGGGCGGAAAAGTGGGTTATATTCATGTTCCGGATATGGGGGTGCGTGGGCTTAATGAGTTCGTTAAGCATTTTTACCCGCAAATCCGCAAAAAGGCGCTGATAATCGATGTTCGGGGCAATGGCGGGGGGAATGTTTCGCCTATGATAATCGAGCGTTTGAGGCGTGAGATTGCGATGATAACTTTCTCGCGGGATACTGCGCCGGGGCCTAATCCTTCGGAGCTGATTTATGGGCCGATGGTTTGTCTGGCGGATGAATTTAGTGCTTCGGATGGGGATTTGTTTGCTTATCGCTTCAAAAAGCACGGTTTGGGGAAGATTGTGGGCAAGCGGACGTGGGGGGGCGTGGTTGGGATTCGGGGCAGTTTGCCGCTTTTGGACGGGGGGTATTTGAATAAACCGGAGTTTTCTCGTTATGACGTGGAT
>JAWLHD010000202.1:0-7236 GCA_041690555.1 Anaerohalosphaeraceae bacterium | reverse complement strand
AGCCAAAACCAGCGATTCCTCGTAACCAGTGACGGCTCGCCGTTCTTCTGGCTGGGCGATACCGCGTGGGAGCTGTTCCACCGCCTCAACCGCGAAGAGGCCGACCGCTACCTCGCCAACCGGGCCGCCAACGGCTACACCGTCATTCAGGCGGTCGCCCTTGCCGAACTTGACGGCCTGCACGCGCCCAACCCATACGGGCACAGGCCGCTCATCGATGATGACCCGACCAGGCCCGACGTCAAGGACGGCGCCGGCAGCGACTACTGGGACCACGTCGACTACATCGTCAAAAAGGCCGAATCGCTCGGCATGTACATCGCCATGCTGCCCACGTGGGGCGACAAGTGGAACAAAAAATGGGGCGTCGGCCCCGTGATCTTCACGCCGCAAAACGCCGAGGCCTACGGTCTCTGGCTCGGCCGACGATACAAAGACGCACCGAACATCATCTGGATACTCGGCGGCGACCGACCAGTCGAAAACGACGACCACGCGCAGATCATCCGCGCGATGGCACGCGGCATCCGCAAAGGCGACGACGGCCGACACCTCATCAGCTTCCACCCAAGCGGCGGCGCCGGCTCCGCGCAGTACTTCCACAACGAAGACTGGCTCGATTTCAACATGCGCCAGAACGGCCACAATGCCAAATTCAACGAAGGCTTCCACAACACCAAAGTCGACTACGACCGCACCCCGATCAAACCCATGCTCGACGGCGAGCCGATCTATGAAGATCACCCCGTCTCGTTCAGACCCAAAGACCTCGGCCACTCCATCGCCTCCGACGTCCGCCGACCGCTCTACTGGAACCTCTTCACCGGCGCCTTCGGCCACACCTACGGCCATCACTCGGTCTGGCAGATGTGGCAGCCCGGTCGCGCTCCCGTCAACAACCCCCTCATGCCCTGGTACGACGCAATCGAACAGCCCGGGGCAATGCAGATGCAGTTCGGCCGCCGCCTCATTGAGTCACGACCCTTCCTCACACGCATCCCCGACGACTCGATCATCGTCGCCCACACCTCCGATGGCGCCCAGTCCCCAACCGCCCGCAAAACCCTCGTCGACACCAAACTCACCCACGTCGTCTATACCCGCGACCAGACAGGCAAGGCCGCACTCTGCATCAACGGCGATGAGGTCTCATCCGGAAATGTCGGCGGCGATCTCTCCAACTGGGACGACGGCTTTCGCCTTGCAATGGGCAACGAGCTGACGGAGGATCGCCCGTGGCTCGGCGAGTTGTACCGTGTTGCTCTGCACGCACGTGCTCTTGATGCCGCCGAAATAGCCCGCTCCTTCGCAACCGGTCCCGACAAGATCGCGGGCAGCCCGATAGCCCTCTACGAATTCCGCGAAGGCGGCGGCCGGGTCGTCAAAGACACATCCGGTGTCGGCGAACCGCTCAATCTGCAGATTTCCAATGCGTCGAATGTCAACTGGCGAGGTGGAGGCGGAGGGCTTCGCCTGGCCAAGCCTGTGCTGATCGCCTCGCAAGCACCCGCGACAAAACTGATCAATGCCGTTAAGCACTCGCGATCCATCACCATCGAGGCCTGGATCAGGCCAGACAACACCGTCCAGGCCGGCCCCGCGCGCATCGTCACCCTTTCGAAAGACATGACCGCCCGCAACTTAACCCTCGGCCAAAAGGCCGACGCTTACGAGGTCCGGTTCCGCACGACCGCCACTTCGCCAAACGGCGAGCCAGCCCTGTCCACTCCCGGCGGCGACACGCCCACGGGCCTTGTCGTCCCAACAGCCGTACCAGGCGCCGGTCGCTACCGCTTCGTCGCCACCCGCGACGCCAGCGGCTCGTACGCAATGGTCTACGCCCCCGTCAGCCGCGCATTCGCCGTCCGCATGGACGTCATCAGCGCCCCCAATGTCAAGGCATGGTGGTACAACCCGCGAAACGGCCAGGCGACGGAAATCGGCCAATACCCCAACAAAGGCCAGCGCCGGTTCCAGCCGCCCGACAAAGGCGAGATGCTCGACTGGGTCCTCGTCCTCGACGACGCCTCGAAAAAGTACCCCGCCCCCGGCGCCCGCAAATGAATTGAAGGGTTTGATTATGAGTTTCAACCGTATCCCGCGAAAGTCGCTGCCGACCATTATGCTAAGCGCCCTGATCTCATTTAGCGCCTTCGGCATAGTGCCGCAACATAAGATCACCGATCAAGGCGTTATGCTGAAGAACGTCGGACCGCGGAACCCGATCATCTACGACAACGACTGGTGGTTCGATGTGTTCGACAACAACTATCTCTGGTCCCAGGCGAGCCTCGGCAAAGCCGATCTTCGAGGCAATATTGTCACGCTTGATATGTGGGACTGGCAGAAGGGTTATCAGTACAAAATGCAGCAATGCGTGGACGACGCCAAAAAGGCGCTCAAATTCGCCCGCGACAGCGGCCTGCGAAATATTCCCGATCTGACGCTCGGTTCCGACCGCGTCCTGCAGCGCCCCGCCAGCGGCCTCATCGAAGACACTGTCGCGCATCCCACCCCGGGCAGCAGGCTGATCGTGGCAGAGGCTCGAAAGGCCGCGCCTGATCGACCGCTCCTGATCGTCGGCGGCGGTGCATTGACTACCGTCGCAAACGCCCTCCTCACCGATCCCGATATCGCGCCCAACATCGTGGTCTTCGGACTGACAGTCAGCTATTACGGCTACAATGGCAAGGACGGCTGGAGCACTTACATAGTCGCCAAAAGAGCTCCCCTCGTCGAGTGGGCCACGCGCTCCTTCTGGGACAAAGACTCCGTCTTCACCGCCCCCCACTTCGACGTCTTGCCCGACAATCCATTCACTCAGGACATGAAGCGATTCATCCGGACGGATCTCGGACGCGCCAACCAGCTTGGCGACGGTGCCCCGCTCGTCTGGCTATACAGCCCCAAATGCTGGAAAGGCGCCAAAGTCCGCAAAGCCGTATGGCGCGGCCCGGCAACTGATTTCGTCGAAATCGGCGACGGTGAAACAGGCGACGCACTTGACATCCCCAAAAATCTGACGGACCTCGAGGAATGTCGACGCGAATTTTTCCGCGTCCTGACAGACCCTGATCTTTTTGCCAGGTGAACAGAAACAATCGTTTTATGAAATGCTCTTGGAAGGTAACATCGATGAACAGATTCTTTAGCACACTCGTTCTCGTCACGGCCGTCTGTTTCTCATGCGAGGTCCTGCAATCGCCCGCATCCGCCGAACCCGTCCGCATCATCTTCGATACCGACATGGGCTCCGACTGCGATGACGCCGGCGCACTGGCCGTCCTGCACGTCTATGCCGACCGAGGCCTCGCCGAGATCATCGGCTGCATCTACAGTTCCGGCAGGGTTCCCTACGGCGCCGGCGTCGTCCAGGCGATCAACGTCTACTATGGCAGGCCCGACATCCCCGTAGGCGCCGCCCACGACGACAAAGTCGGCGACCCCGTCGACAAGATGACCGCCGAAAAACTTGCAAAGGACACCGCCGCCTACGGCAACACAATTATCCGCAACAGCGACGCCGAAGAGATGACCTCGCTCAACCGCAGGCTGCTCGCCGCACAGAATGACAAAAGCGTCGTTTACCTCACCGTCGGCCACACCAAAGGCCTCCACGACCTGCTTGTCTCCGCGCCGGACGCCGCATCCCCCCTCAGCGGCCGCAAACTCATCCAGGCAAAGATCAAAAAATGGGTCGCACTCGGCGCGCTGGGCGCCAACAACAAGGAAGGCCACTTCCGCAAGGACTGGAATTTCTACTTCAACAATACCGCTCCCTACACCAAACATCTCGTCGACAATTTCCCCGCGCCCGCATTCTATGTCGATGCCGGCGACGATGTCCTTACCGGCAAGGGCTTGAAGCACGCTCCCCCCGGCAGCATAGTGCGAACCGCCTACCGCGACTGGCTCTGGAGCTACGAAAAAAAGACCCTCGACGGTCAGCGCCCAAGTTGGGACCTCATCGCCGCCTTCTATGCCGTCAATGGACTCGGTGATTTTCTCGTCGACCAGGGGCACGGCTGGCTGGAATTCGACGTGGAAAAAGGAGCACGCTGGATCAAAGGCCAGCGCCAATACCAGCAGACCTTCATCAGCCAGAAGCCCGGCATAAGCAGCCGGCTCGCCGATTACCTTAACGACCTACTCGCCGCGGCGCCCGCACATCACCAGGACAACAAACCAAATCCCTGATGCCGCAGCACTCTTGCGGGCTCAATAACATGTAGACTTTTGAAAGGAGACCCGAACAATGTTTACTAACCGCATCGCAATCGCCGCACTGACGCTGGCCGCCGTCTGGACGCATTCTGCCGCAGCCGCCGACCGGAACGCAATCGAACCATGCTCCAAAAACCCCTCGTACTGGCAGCACAAGGGCAAGCCCGTCATGCTCATCGGCGGAAGCAAGGATGACAGCCTCTTCCAGATCCCAGACCTCAAAGAGCACCTCGACGAAATGGTCGCCGTCGGCGCAAACTACATCCGAAACACCATGAGCGACCGCAAGGACCACGACTTCGAAGTCTACCCCTTCAAGCAGCTCCCCGATGGCAAATACGACCTCGACCAGTGGAACGAAGAATACTGGAACCGCTTCGAAAACATGCTCCGATGGACCGCCGAGCGAGAAATCATCGTCCAGATTGAAGTCTGGGACCGCTTCGACTACTCCACGCGCAACTGGCCCCCGCACCCATACAACCCCAAAAACAACGTCAACTACACCTACGAGCAGTCCGGCTTCGCACCCGAATACCCCGACCACCCAGGCGCAAACCGCCAGCCATTCTTCTTCACCACCCCCAAACAGCGAAACAACACCCTCGTCTTCAAGTACCAGCAGCGCTTCGTCGACAAGATGCTCTCCCACGCGCTCAAATACGACCACGTCCTCTACTGCATGGACAACGAAACCTCCGGCGAAGAAGCATGGGGCGCCTTCTGGGCCGCCCACATCAAAAAACGCGCCGCCCAGGCAGGCAAAACAGTCCATACCACCGAAATGTGGGACGCATGGGACCTCAAGGCCCCCCAGCACCGCCGAACCTTCGACAATCCCGACCTCTACGACTTCGCCGACGTCTCACAAAATAACCACCAGAAAGGCCAGACCCACTGGGACAACTTCCAATGGGTCCGCACCTATCTCGCCGCCCGCCCGCGCCCCATCAACACCGTCAAGACCTACGGTGCCGACACCGGCCGCTACGGCACAAACCGCGACGGCCTCGAACGCCTCTGGCGCCACATCATCGGCGGCGCCGCCTCTGCACGATTCCACCGTCCCGACTCCGGCCTCGGCCTCAGCGACACCGCCAAAGCACACATCAAAAGCGCCAGAATGCTCCTGGCCAGATTCGACATCTTCAACGCCAAACCCGACGCCCAAAGCACCCTCCTCTCCAACCGCCAACCCAACGAAGCCTATCTGACACATATCGAAGGCAAACAGTACGCCCTTTACTTCCCCGACGGCGGCGCCGTCGACCTCGACCTTACCAGCCACCCCGGACGCTTCACCGTCCAATGGCTCGACATAGCCCAAAGCAAATGGCATGACCCTCAACCCGTAAACGGCAGCCGAAAAATCGAACTCAAAGCCCCCGCAGCAGGCCACTGGGCCGCACTGCTCACAAAGACCGATTGACCGTCTATGCAAAGTGCCATGAATCTGTATCAGGAGAACTCGTGAACACGAAATGTATGTTTGCTCCCCGAATCGCTTGTCGTCGGTCACTGCTGCCCATCGGCTTCTTACTGACGCACGCCTTGAATAATGGCGCCTCCCGCTGTATACTGGAAAAAACCTGAATGTCTCCATAAACGGATCGCGCGTCAAGCCTGCCGCGACTCGCATATCGCGATCCCCCGTAAACCGCTTACAGCAAGGAGCGACAAATGATGAACAGAAGAGCATTCCTCCGAGCCGCCGGCGGCGCCCTTACCGCCGGCCTCCTCACCCCAGCCGCACGCTCCCAGGATCGCCCCGCCGCCGGCAAACCCACCGTCCTCTTCATCGCCATCGACGACCAGAACGACTGGGTCGGTCCACTCGGCGGCCACCCAATGGCCAAAACCCCCAACATCGACCGACTCGCCGCACGCGGAACCACCTTCCTCAACGCCCACGTCCAAAGCCCCCTCTGCAACCCCTCCCGCACAAGCCTCATGCTCGGCCTCCGCCCCACAACAACAGGCGTCTACGGACTCGCACCCTGGTTCCGCGCCCTCCCCGAATGGCGGAACCGAGTCACCCTCCCCCAGCACTTCAAGGCCCACGGCTACCGAACCTTCACCACCGGCAAGATATATCACTCCGGAGTCGGAGGCCCCGAACAGCGAGCCGCCGAATTCGACGTCTGGGGCCCCCCCGGCGGCATCGGCGTCAAACCCGAAAACAAGCTCATCCCCCCCACACCAATGGGCAACCACCCGCTCATGGACTGGGGCGTCTTCCCCCATCGCGACGAAGACAAGCAGGACTACAAGGTCGCCTCATGGGCCGTCGACCGGCTCCATGACATGCCAAAAGACCAGCCCTTCTTCCTCGCCGCCGGATTCTTCCTCCCCCACGTCCCCTGCTACGCCACGCAAAAATGGTTCGACCTGTACCCCGACGACGACTCCGTACTGCCCCCCGGCCGCGGCGCCGACCGCGCCGACACCCCCCGCTTCTCATGGTACCTCCACTGGAACCTGCCCGAACCCCGCCTCCGATGGGTCAAAGAAAACAACCAGTGGCGCAACCTCGTCCGCTCCTACCTCGCCTGCACCAGTTTCGTCGACGCCCAGATCGGCCGCCTGCTCGACGCCCTCGAAGCCTCCGGCCACGCCGAAAACACCGTCGTCGTCCTCTGGGGCGACCACGGCTACCACCTCGGCGAAAAAGGCATCACCGGAAAGAACACCCTCTGGGAACGCAGCACACGTGTCCCCCTCATCTTCGCAGGCCCCGGCGTCAAACCCGCCCGGCGATGCACCCGACCCGCCGAACTGCTCGACATCTACCCCACGCTCGTCGAACTCTGCGCTCTCACCCCACGCCAGGACCTCGAAGGCCAAAGCCTTCTCCCCCAGCTCCGCGACCCCGACGCCCCGCGCCGGCGTCCCGCAATCACAACCCATAACCAGGGCAGCCACGGCATACGCAGCGACCGCTACCGATACATCCGCTACGCCGACGGCAGCGAAGAACTATACGACCACAATAACGACCCCCACGAATACACC
>JAWLHD010000201.1:0-7257 GCA_041690555.1 Anaerohalosphaeraceae bacterium | reverse complement strand
CAACTGAATATCGCTGTTATTCGAACAACACACGTTATACGTGACACCGTTTTCAGTTGATGGAAAAGACGGCACCTCTTTCAGGCGGCAAAAGGATGCGAATTTTACACTCTTGCTCGTGAAAAAGTACCTGTGCCTGTCATGTGTTATTGGCACTCTCCGATACATCGCAGCGTCCGGTCGCCACAAAAAGATTGACAAGGAGAAGTCTTCCGGTCAACATATGCGTCGATAATATATTCAAATTAATTTTCGAAATGGGGCGTCAATGCGCGCTTTGAGGATCATCCTGTTAGTCATCGCTGTTTTTACGCTCGCTCCGGTCGAGGCGCAGGATACGCTGCCGATTGCTGAATTCACGGATTGTAGGATGGCGCTCCCCGATGGCTGGGTCGAAGGACAGGACGTCGAATGCGGCTACCTGATCGTGCCGGAAGATCGCAGCGACTCCGACAGCCCGCTGATCGAGCTGGCATTCGCGATCCTGTACGCGCCGACCGATGACATCTACCCTGACCCTATCCTCTACCTTGCCGGTGGGCCGGGTGGGAACGCGATCACCGACCTGGAAACCTGGCTGGAGCAACCGTACCGGCAAGACCGTGACCTGATTCTGCTGGACCAGCGGGGTACCGGCTATTCGCTTCCCAGTCTGAACTGCCCGGAGCTTGAGGAGAGTAACGACGGCGCAACGCAGGCCTGCCGTGACCGGCTCATCGAAGCGGGCGTGAATCTGAACGCTTACAACAGCGCCGAAAATGCCGCCGATGTAGCCGACTTACGGATCGCGCTGGGGTATGAGGCGTGGAATCTGTACGGCGTCTCCTACGGCACGCGGCTTGCGCTGACCGTCATGCGCGACCACCCCGACGGCGTTCGCAGCGTCGTGCTCGACTCGGTCTATCCGCCGGAAATCCGTTCCTGGGAGGAGTACGGCCAGAATACGGCCGACGTGTTCGGTCGGCTGTTTCAGGCGTGCGCGGACGACCCGGGCTGCAATTCCGCCTACCCGGACCTGGAACTGTACTTCTATGAAACCATCGACGCTCTGAACGTCGAACCGGCGCCCTATATCGGCATCGACCCCGACACCGGCAATGGCGTCGACCTGAGCACCGACGGCGATACCATCGTCACGCGCATCTTCCAGCTTCTGTACTCGAGTGAGGATATTCCGTATCTGCCGTGGCTGATGAATGAACTGACGTATGAGAACTATGCTGCCCTGGACGATTTCGAATCGGGCGCGATGTTCGAATCGGGCATGCGTCAGAGCGGGCAGGACGAGGATGTGACCGACAGCGAAGGCATGAATTTGTCGGTCGAGTGTCAGGAAGAGGTCGCGTTTCTGGATGAGGCTGTCGCGCTGAACAACGTGCCTGCGCAGCCTGTGGGGCTCTACCAGAACAGCATCGCAACTATTCGCTCTGCCTTCACGGATTGTCGTATCTGGAATGTTACGTCGGCAGACCCGATTGAGGAACTGCCGGTGGTGAGCAATATCCCGACGTTGGTCACGGCGGGTGAATTCGATCCGATTACGCCTGCTATCTGGGCCGAAAGCGCTGCGAGCTACCTGGCGAACAGTTTCTACTTTCTGTTCCCTGCCGCCGGACACGGTGTGGTCGACCTGAGCTGGTGCTCGCAAAAGATCATGAAGGCGTTTCTTGATAACCCCACTCAGGAGCCGGACGGGAGTTGTATCGACGAGACAGCGGTGCTGGAATGGATACTGCCAGAGTGATCCCGGCCCGCGCACTGAGTTTCCAGTGTCTCTGACCAGCGCCAGTGGAGAGGCCTTTAGCGTACAACGAGGAGCTTGGTCACCAGCTCGTTGGCACGGTTCTCGTGCTTGGCCAGCACCTTCGACTGATATTCACTAGGGCGACCGCGCGGGGTGGGCAAGAGCAATCTGGATGCGTACTGTACGCATATCGCGGCGCTGCTGGCGCACGGTTCAACGCAGCGCTTCAGTGCCAAGCGCTGCGGCATGACGCTGGCCAACCTCAGCCGCTGGTTGAAGAAGCACGGTATCGGTTGAAGACGCCTGTCTAATCAAAAGCAGAAGGAGATGACGGGGTCCGTATGCGGCTGTGTCGAAAGTCGCGCGCCTGCCGTCGCTTAGACCGATGGGGCCCTCGTGCGTTCAGTCGCCCTTGATATCCCCTGCTAGCGAGTAGGAGTCAGTGGGACGGGATACTGTAATTGTACGTCGGTCACTCCCGCTTGCACCCGTTTGATGTAGCGCTGGCGCACTCCGATGAGCGAGAGAATGGGCATCAGTCGATGAAAGACGAGCCGAGATTGCCACCGCGGCGCGCCGAGCATCAGCCGGCCGAGCATAATCTGGAACGATTGCATCGCCTCCACTTCTGGTCGCCGTTCCTGTTCGATCCGCTGGCATAACGCCTCATCGAACGGCTGGTTGTGGCGATACGCCGTAATCAGATGATTCGCCGCAACGACACTGTCCCGCATGGCGAGATTGATCCCCTGTCCGGCAACCGGGGACATCGTATGCGCTGCATCGCCAAGAAAGAGCATTCCCGGCACGTGCCACTTCTCCAGCCGATCGACGGCTACTTTCAGTAACTGCCGCTCCGTTCGGTCGTCAAACTGCGACTCGATCATTGGCCGATAGACTGCCGGAACTTCCTCGATCAGGCGCTCGCGAATCCCATCGACATCCTTAAAGACCGCAGAATTTCCCCAACGCTTACCCCACGCCACCTGGATACGGTGGTCATACGTGCGATATAAGACGAACAACGATTCCTCACCCAGGTAAGCCCGGAAGCCGTTTGGGATTAGCGCGGGGTCATCCGGGGCGTCGAATTTAAGCCAGTAGATGTTGAAGGCTGTTTCCAGCGTTTGCGCCTCCAGGCCAACACGTTTGCGCAGGCCGGTGTTGCGGCCAGTGGTGGCGACAAAGAACTCACCGTCAACGACCTCGTTCCGGCCATCGCGCCGGCCCTGGACACCGACGACCTGGCCGTTGCGGGTAACGACATCAGTGACGGTAAACCCCATATCAAGCCGATAATGCGAATAGGTGCTGCATTGCTGGTGCAAGAAGTCGAGAAATCCCTCCTGGAACAGGATTAGCCCGAAGTCATCCGTCATACCGTCAACGCCGCCCAGGGTGACCACTGGTCGATTGTCCATATAGATCACGGCCTCGTGCGCGGGCGTTGCAATCCCGTTCTCCAGTAAGGGAGCGAGGAAGCCGAGTTGATCGAGAATGCGCATCACGGAGGGTTGGATACCCTCGCCGCGGAATTCGCGCTTGAAGTCGGCATGCCGCTCCAGCACATGGACGGAAATGCCGTTGGTCACAAGGAGGTAGGCGAGCAGCATGCCTGCGGGACCTGCGCCGACAATCACTACTTCGGCGTGGGCCTTACCGTGTTCCATGGACTTCTCCACGATGCGTCGACAACGGTTCTCGGTCCGAGTCAGGAAGAGCCATCAGGATAGGTGTGCATAATGTCGGGACTGCGGTCATTATGCCTGACTTCTGTATCTTTGTGTCAGAATGGGAACAATGATGATGGCGGCGATGACGTGGAGACTGGCAGCGATAGTGCTGGCAAGCATGGTTTTCCCCGCTAGGGGCAGTACATAGTCCGGTATGAAGCTCAGCAGCAAGACCACGACTGAGATTGCGATAAACGTTTGTACGGGCTCGGAGCGATTCTGACCTAACCAGCTGAGCAGGCGAGCTGCGAGCAGCGCGGGAATCATGACAAACGCGATGGTCCGTGGATAGCTGCTCAGGGGTTCAAACTGGGCAATTTCTGGAAACTGCTGGATGGCCAGGAACTGAGTGAGCAAAACAGCGATGACGGCGAGGATGCCGGCCATAAGCCCGGTTGTGAACCAGTTGTACGGGTCGTTCTTCTCCAACTGAATACTGTCTTTGGCTGTCATGAGTTCGTTTCCTCTTTTTACGCTTAATGACCGGATCACCGACATAGCAAACATAACAGGGGAATGAGAGGACGTCTTCGACTTTTGTCGGCTTCGGGGAGTAAGCGCGCGCCCCGCAATACGGTGAAAGGCCGGAACCGGCAGGGTAAAAGCGTCGAAGACCTTTTTCTACGTACCGTCGAATCGCGCCTCGCGCGCTATCTGCTGCAAACCGCCAGTGGCGACGTCTTGCAGCGCCAACGCTGGCCGACGCGGGCAGAAATGGCTGCCCGATTTGGCACGGTGCCTGACGTGCTCAACCGCGCCTTTCGCGCCTTAGCGGAGGAAGGGCTCATTCGCCTGGACCGCCACCAGATCACGATACTGGACCGTGGCGAGCTACAGATGTGGGCTGGAATAGAAGCCTGACCGGGTAAACTCGACATAAGTCGAAGACGTCGGATCGCTCCGGGCATACGATAAGCATATGCTCCGGGCGATTTTTTGTTGGGGCGCTATGGACAAGCAGATCATTTCAGATGGGGCGCTGCCAGGCCCCGTAATCGATAGCAGTCGGTGCAACGGATGCGGACTCTGCGTCCTCGTTTGCCCAACGCACGCGCTAGACCTCCGTGATGAGCTGGCGGTGGTGAGCGACCCCAACGCCTGTAACTACACTGGTTATTGCGTGCTGATCTGCCCGAACCAGGCGATCACGCTGATCTACGAAATTATCAATGCCTCAAAGAAGGTAAACGATGATGCGGATTGAGGATTTGATAGAACAGGTGAACTTCGGAGCCAATAACCCACAGCCACGGACCTTCGCGGAAGATGGATACCTGAAAGTGATCCTCGCCGGACTGGAAGCCGGGCAAACCATTCCAGTGCATCCGGAAGGGTCGTCAGTCTACTACTTCCTCGAAGGAAGCGGGCGTATGCAGGTCGACGGCACGGTCGTGCCTGTGTCGTCACCGGCACGACCGTCATCATGCCCAAAGGCGCAAAGCGGGGGATGGAGGCCGATACCCGACTTGTTTTCCTTGCCATGTCTGTTAGAGCCTGAGTGTTGGGTAGAGGAGACCTATGGAACGGCGCATGACGATTACA
Organism: Anaerohalosphaeraceae bacterium; assembly: GCA_041690555.1. Lineage (GTDB taxonomy): Bacteria > Planctomycetota > Phycisphaerae > Sedimentisphaerales > Anaerohalosphaeraceae > JACZKQ01. Next base: position 2,238 of record JAWLHD010000201.1, on the reverse strand, counting down.
CGGGCGACGCGGGTAGCCGACATCCTCGAAACATACGGCGACATCGCCGAGGTGATGGAGACGTTCGGTGTGAAACGAGTGAAGCGCTATTCGCTGCGCATGCTGCTAGCCAAGGCGCTCACGGTCGACCAGGCGGCGCGCATTCATCGCGTGCCGCTCGACGAGTTTCTCCAGACTCTAAATCGGGCAGTCGAGCGGCAAGTCTCAGAGCAGCCGCCTGACCCTAATCGGCCTTAATCTTCCCAGTTGAGACTGTGTATTTGGGAAGAGTCAGACAGGCATCAGAACGAGCGGTTTAAGCGCTCGTTTCTTTTCCCCTGTCTGTCGCCACGGTCTTTGTAAGCGCTCCTGCCATTCGTCACCGTTTCCATGCACAGTCATCAGCGAAAAGAATGTTCCATCAGTAGAGGGATGGCACCTAAAGCGTTCGTTCTTTCAAGATGCGCTTGACCGAGCAACCACCTACCGAATGACTCCGGCCTACCACAAACCGATGCGCAAACGGTCGGTGTCGGTGGAGCCGCTCTTTGGCGAAGCCAAACAATGGCACCCGTTGAGCGCCTTTCGCTTGGGGCGGTTGCGTAAAGTGAATATCCAGGCGCTGATGACAGCCGCCGGCCAAAATCTCAAGCGGTTACTGAAATTGCGCTCGCACCGAAAGCCCCTTCCACCAGCCCCAGGTGTCGCACTCACTGTTCCCTGTTCCTGCGGGGCTGCACGGGTACACGGCGGCCAGACATTGTTCTCCAGACTGCTCAGTTTCTCAACCAAACGACGGTGTCTTTTCCCTCCAATGCGCGTCAACCGACTTTTTCAACAGGCTGGGATATTTTAGTGCGAGTCTTTGGGGAGAAATAACCTGTGCGGTCGAGCTTGCATAATGTGTTTTGGCCGAAAACCGCGCGAACAGACACAACATTATTCGCTCAGTGCTGGGGTGTTGTTGTGAGACTCCAATAAAGAACGCCCAGTCCATCACCGCAGGGCATTCCCCGGCGCCTTCTGCTTGAGAATTACTGTTCGCCAGCCTGTTGTGCTTTTACAACGCTCCCGTGCACATTGCACGAGGTTGCTTGCTCCGTACAACCGCCGGTCATTACAATGAAGGAAAAGTGTGAAACGTTTTATATTCCTTGGAGTCACTTCTTTTTATGTCTCGGCGTGTCACTCTACGCGATGTCGCACAGCACGTTGGCGTTTCGGTCACTACCGTTTCCAATGTCGTTCGCGGCTGGCCGTATGTTGCCGATGAAACACGGCACAAGGTCCAGGTCGCTGTTGCCGAGCTTGGCTATTCCCCGCACCTGATCGCGCAGAGTCTGCGCACCGGCCAGATGCACACGCTTGGCTTTATCGTCCCCGACCTCGGCAACCCGTATTTTGCGGCGATGGTCAGTGTCGCGGCTGACATCGCTCAGGAAGCCAGTTATTCAATCACCATCTTCGACAGCCAGGAAGACGCGGCCAGGGAAGCTGAGTGCATCCAGCGCGTGACCAAGCAACTGGTTGACGGCGTGCTGGTGGCCCAGGTTGTGCGCGGCAGCGGCGCGGACTACGCACAGGCGCTGCCCGTGCCGGTGGTGTGGATCGACCGCGTGCCCCCCGGCTACGACGGCCCAGCCTGCCGCATCAACAATGCCCGCGTTGCGGAACTGGCGGTTGGCCATCTGGTCGCGCTTGGCCACCGGCGTATTGCCCATCTGGGCGGTCCGGTCGGCGTCGGCCCGGCTGAGGAGCGTTGTGACGGCTACGCGCGGGTACTGGCCGAGCATGGATTGAGCTACCACCGGGTGGTGAGGGCCGGCGTCGACTGGACCTGTGACGACGGCTACGCGCGGATGCGTGAACTGCTGGCAGACGCCGAACCGCCGACCGCCGTCTTTGCCAGCAACGACGGCGTCGCGATTGGCGCCATGCATGCCGTCCGCGACGCCGGCCTGCGCGTGCCCGATCATATCTCGATTATCGGGGTGGACGACATTGATGTCAGCCAGCATCTCGACCCGGCGCTGACGACTGTGCGCCAGCCGCTGCACGAGCTGGCGCGGGCCGGCATCGAACTGCTGCTGAAACTCGTCCACGGCGAAGCCGCCGATGCCCGGCAGGTGATGCTTGAACCGACACTGGTCGTGCGTGGCTCGACGGCGCGGCCGGCCTAAGGAGAACCGTTCGAAATGGAGAACCTCTTAAGAGTCAGCGGCGTCACCAAGACGTTTCCCGGCGTTCGGGCGCTGGAAG
>JAWLHD010000200.1:1555-7258 GCA_041690555.1 Anaerohalosphaeraceae bacterium | reverse complement strand
AGGAAGCCCTGATCGTCTTGTGGGAAGCGTCGGATCGCATTTGTGGGAAACGCTTGAAGGCGATCTTGCCGGAGTTGCTTGATGCGATGGAACGGCAGGGTCATGTGTGTCTGGATTCGGAGGTCAGCTACCTGAGTTATGGCGAGAGGGGGAAGTCCGGCCCACACATAGAATCGGATCAAAAAAGCCTCACCAGTGGCGCACCCGCAAAGACCCTTTTGCGGAGGTTTGGTATGAGGTCCTTTGCATGCTGCAACAGGATGCCGATGTTACCGCCAAAAGCTTGTTTGAACGCCTGCAGCATGAATACCCAGGGCATATGCCGACGGTCAACTGAGGACCCTCCAACGTCGTGTCAAGGAATGGCGACGCATCATGGCCAAACAGCTTGTCTATGCCTGTGTCGATCCGGACACCAATGCCACGCCAAGCGATGCAGTGGATCCAATCCCTTTCATCATAACTGTCCGAAATAGATTACCAGTATTTGTCCACTTCCGTCTGAAGCATTACAGGCGACATAGCTGCGGGCGGAGACATTTTGGTGTCAGGAATCCTTAAGGAGTTACGGCATTTCTTGTGCGGCCCGTTAAGAAAGACTTCCCGGCTGGCTGTGCAGCCGCCGGAGTAGCCTTGCCACGACACTATAACACCGCAGACGTTCTGCCAAATGCGACATGCACGCTTGGCTGTGAACAGAATTCAATCCACAAGCATATTAGTCGGTCAGTTACCAGGGGTCGGATTGCCCGCCTGCCAGTTGACAACGTCGTTGCCATAGCCGGAGGCATTGATCCGATGCAGGGCCTTGCCTGCGCCGTCCGCCTCCACCGGCCAAGGATCGTAGCCCAGTTCGGCAAACTCACCCGGATGACTTCCATCGCTGTAACGGACTCGATCCACCCGGACATAGTACCGCCTATTCTCCACCGGATCGTAATCGCCCGGCATCTGAATCTCAATAGTCTCGCCTGCATTATCCAGATTGCCATTCGCCCAAGGAATCACAATTGTGGCGTCGGTAATTGTGAACTCCCTGTCGAATGCAGTTGCGTCTCGCGTCAGGATGACGCGTTGGCCCGGTGTCATGCCTGTAAACAGGGGTATCTCAAACTGAATGCCGGCAAAATCGGTAAAACGCCAGGGAACATCGGACATCGTGGAAGCGTCGTGCGTCCACAAGTTGACCGTTTGGCCACTGATGTTCACAAGTTCCACATATTCGGCGGCCGCCTCGCCGGCGGGATGATACATAATTTCGCAGATGACAATCGGGCCCACCATGGGACCAGAATTGGGCGCGCCTGGCGTGTTCTCCCTCACAGGCACGAAGTCAGATGTCCTTGTACTTGCCTTGTAGTATAGGCCGAAGGCCACATCGGATTGCGCGGCGCCAAAATGTTCCTCCGCCAGCACTGTCAGTACGCCGCCGACATCCTGTGACAGATAAACAGCATCGCCGTTCTTGCTTAAGGCAAATCCGAGTTCCGTTTCACTGAACACCAGGTATTCGGAGTTGCCCGGGCCGCCGTTTGGCCCGATGGTGGTACCGTCGGGAACTCGAAACCTCCTGAGACTGACATCGCTCGCCTTGCTCTTGCCAAGATACATTCCCCCTAAATGTATGGCTCTGTCGGTCAGATTACGCAATTCGATCCAGTCATCTGCTCCGCCGGACGAGTACGAGAGCACCTCGTTGATAACCACGTCGCCACAGCCCACACCATCGTCGTCGCGCCCCGGCGTCCCGTGCAGTACGGAACTTGCCCGCCAGCCGACCTGACGGTTCCAATCGTTCGGATCGGTGCTGTTTGGGTTACGAATTGTCAGCGAAAGCCCGCCGCCATCGGTGGCCTGGTACCAATCATCATCGTAAGTGAAACTGTGAATCACGGCGCCCAGTGCATCCTCCAGTACAATCTTCTCGCCGCCGTTGTCCAGACTGCCGCTGTATCGTCCCGGCGCGATGTTCATGCCGCTTGTGTCGTAGCGTGTGATGAAAGCGTCAGGATTCTTGACGACTACAACATGCCTGCCCGGATTAAGAACTACGGAAGCATCAAACCGGTAATCAATGCCCTTGGAAAACCTCGCCATATTCAGGTTGATCGGTGTCTCGCTCGGATCGTCAGGATCGCCGACGTGTTTTAATTCGATAAACTCAAAGTCTCCATCGGTATAGCCGCTGCCCGGCGGCGGATCAGCGGGATGATACATTATTTCGGTAATGCGCAGTTTGCGGGCCACTTCAGGCACTGCATAGACGCCTTCGTTCAACGCACTCCACTCGGCGCCTTTGAGCGCCCTTGCTCTTATGTTGACGGTTCGGTCCAGGACAACCGGTCCCGTGCAGGCAACTGCTTCAGGCACGTTTATCTGGCCGCCCGGCAGTCGGGGATCCGCACCATTGGTTGTGTAATAGACAGTCCCCGCATCGTTGGGGTTTTTGATAGTCAGAACACTGCCTTGTGCAATGTACCCGCGACGCAATGGCGCACCGTCGACCAAAAACTCCGGCGGATTGATCGTCGGGTAATAGAGCGGGTGATTGACCAGGACCGGGCCGGCTCTTGTGGTATCCCGCAGTGCGGCAATGAGCCGATCTGCGTTGCCGTTCATAAGGCCGCGAACGTAGTCCGTATACCACAGCCAGTCCTCGCGGGTCCACACGTTGGGCAGTGGTCCGTGGGCGTACATGCCGGGACTTGCACGGTAACGACCCCAGCGGACGCTTTCGGCGACTACCCCTCCGTCGATCGCACCACAAAGCCTGTCCCATCGTTCTATTGTCCTGGCGTCGGTCAATGCCCCTTCATTGAAGCAGTGTCGATAGACGCGATCAGCGAACTCCATCATGAAGTCGCTTTGGTCGTCAACCTCCCGCCAAAGCCTTGAAACCAGATCGGTTCCGTTAGTCAAGCCCCCCAGACCCAGCAGAACCGGATGAATCCATGCTCCTTCGTTGGAGCGGTGATAGCTGTGCCCATCATTTTTCCATGCGTGCAGCCACGAGTCCTCGGCGTCCCAGATGTAGTACTGAATCTTGCCCGGAACAGGGGTGTTGCGATTTCCGGCATACCAGTTGTTGTTAGGCCAGTCGCCCGCGCCGCTGTACAAATAATAGATGATGTAGTCGCAGAACTGGCTCACGTCGAGATACTCTCGTACGACATTCCAGTTGGTCCGGTTGCTGTGAAGATAATTGAACCGGGCGCCGTCTCCGCTTATGTTGCCGCTGTGGTTGACCGCAAACCAGTCTTCTTTCTGACCGCCGAAGTAGGTCGATGTGAAGAACGCGTCCGGCCTTTCCACAATATTGTACAGACCCCAGTACAAGCCATTTAGATACAAATGGACAAACGTTCCATGGGACCCGTACCCCGACATGGCGATCTGTGAATCGCGGGCCAACTGATCCGTTAAATACGAGGCCTTAACTCCTTGAGGCGCCCGGTCGACCTGTCTGCCGGCGGAATTGGCTCGAAGCTGATCGTTGCCGCCCGCCCGGAGGATCAGCCGGTCAAACTCATCAGCCGCAGACCCGGCATGCTCCGGCGCACCGTCGAAGATAGGGTACCGCAGTTTCGGCTGGCCGTACCCTGAACGGAAATACAGACGCAGCCCGCGCTTTTCCTTAACGTGACTGTGTGGTATGAGACCACAATTAATCTGGAAGCCCTTTCGGCCGTCAGGATGGATCATTTCCGCAGAAGCTTCGACCTCAATCGAGGTGGCGGCCGCGTTGATCACACCGCTCGATCCGAAGATACTGTCTCGCCCCGAAACAATGGCTAACGTTGGAAGAGACTTCAGATCCTCGCGGATGCGCCCGGCATAGGATGCGTGGTTCACGACGTTTAAATCCATATCATAATGCCACGACGTTGGGTAACCCGAAGGACGCGTCTGCCTGAGAACCTCGTCGAGAAAGATATATGTCTGCGTCATAACGGGCCCCGGTTTCCAGCCGGGACCGGCGATCGCGGCGGCCCGCAAACAGGTGGTCGTGGTTATCCTTGGTTTGTTCGTTGCCGCATCATACGCCTGCGCACTCATCGAAGGGTTGCCGTCCGGAAGTATCGGATTGCTGCAGTCGGTCGTAAAATAAACAGTCGCCCCCATAGTTTCGGTCGTGATTGCAACCTCGAAGGGCTCATCAAAGAACCCGTGCTCAGGATCGAACCTGACCCAGCCGACAACACCCAGAAAACGATCGTTGTTCGATGCATCGGGGCTCGGGTCCAGCGTGCACCAGCTTTTGCCGCCGTCGGGCTGGCGACCATAGGACACGTCGACAACCTGCGGGCCGAATGTAACACTGTCTATCAACGTGCGTCCGTCGACATCAAATAATCCCACCTCCTCTCCCTTATCCGCATCAAGACTGAAACTTGCGTGAAGACCGCTGTCATTGACATGGCCGTCGGCCCATATTATCAGATAGCTGCGTCCTGGAATGGTCGTGCTCTCAGGCTGATCTGTGGGAACCTGCCACATTGCCGGCCTTAGCAGATCGTCGGTCAGATACATGCCCCCAACATCGATCTGTTCATCACCGCAGTTGAATATCTCGATCCAATCATCATAATGCCCCTGCGGATCCGGCGGCTCTGTTGCTGCGTTTCTGGCCAGGATCTCGTTGATTACAAGCGGCAGCCGGGATCTCTCGATGCGCCAATCGCCGGCCAGCAAGGACAGGTCCCCCATGTCGACCTTGTTGCTGCGATCGATGTCTAACGTATCATCATCGCCCAGCCAGCCTACAGCCATCAGCAGGAGGTCTTCCATATCCACTCTGCAATCGCCGTTGAGATCCCCCATCGGACAGAACGGCTCGACCACACGAATCACAACGGTGTCGCTGCCTTCAAGCTCTCCATCAGTAACGGTCAGCAGCAACGTGTACTCTCCAGGAGCGGAAAACGTAACGGCAGGATCTTCTACAAATGGGCTGGGCTCGAATGTAACGTCTCCGGAACCATCGGCCGTCGACCAAACATAGCCGATAAAACCGTCAGGATCTCCCATGCCGTCATCGACTGCCGTGGCGTCAAGAACCCATATATTATCCGGCCAGACCAGCACGCCGCCGGTCCCCGCATCGACATCCGGCTTGCGATTAACGCGTTCGCCGTCCATGACCGCTTTAATCTGGTCCTGCGACAGCACTTCGTCATACAGCCGCACTTCGTCGAGAGCACCATACCACCCGCAATCTGACGCGGCCGGACGATTGCCGACGAGCGCGCCGACTCCGTTATTGCTGAACTGGCTGGCTGGAACGCCCGTCGTCCTTATCGCGGCAAGTTCTCCGTTTAGATAAACCTGCAGAGAAACACCCGGCGTGTATACGGAGGCAAAGTGAACCCATTGATCCAGGGGCAGAGAGGCATCATCGCTGACTCCGACTATGGTGCTACCGTTGCTGGCCACCTGAAACGTGGCTGGAAACGCAATACCACCGGCGCTTTTCTCAATACCGCACGACCAGGACCGGCTGCCGCCGGCGCCCATCTTGGCTATGATGCGGCTGTTTCTGGTGCCGTGGACCGAACTGGTGCTGTCCAAATATGCCCATGCGCAGACTGTCATCGCGCCGGTGATCTGAAACTGGAGACGATCACCCAAATCGATCTTGTCGTTGGCGCCTCCAGCGAACATCATCGCGGCGCCCGCATTGCCGTGCCTGTCAGCCGTGGGGAC
>JAWLHD010000200.1:0-1545 GCA_041690555.1 Anaerohalosphaeraceae bacterium | reverse complement strand
TTCCGGAAATAATTCCATTATTTCCATTGCCGCTGGCATCAAGAGCGTTGCCATCCAGCGGCCAATATCCCACCAGATCGGCCGACACATGAGTGCCCGCCAAACTGAGCACCAGGGCAACTACTATGGCTCGCAAATACATGAGAACCGGGCCACGATCATCCACGTCACCGGTGCACACCCGGGACGTGGACGCTCGTGGTCATTCCTTTATCACCTCTGAGTTTCAACTTCCAAAAAGCAACTCCAAGACTGGTTGACACTATGGGCAATCGCCATTTACCAGGTTGCAAATGAGCCAGTTGCCGGCGATGATCGCCAGGTCCTCAAGATTGACAATACAGTCGTTGTTGACGTCGCCCGACAGAGGATACTCGCAGACAGCCGCCCCGGTCGTAAAACTCCAAACGTCGCCCTGCTCGATACTGGCCGCAAAGACCTCATCAACCCGCCAGAAGTACTGGGTCTGCCAGTCGAGATCTGTACTGAGAAACGTCTCAGGCTGTCGTCCGACATAAGCACTCGCGTCGCCGGAAGCGACGAGATCAGGGTCTGTGCTGAAGTACACGTCATGTGCAATCGCGCCGAACCCCGCGTCCCACTCAAGAACGGCGTTACGCGCCACGTCGACTGCGCCATTTGCCGGGAAAAGCAGCCCGGCCTTCGGCGGTAACGTCGTGAAACTCCATACAACGCCTGGATAGGTAATCGGGGACCCAGAATTCGGATCTATTACATCCACACGCCAGTAGTACGTGGTCATCACTTCCAGATCGCCCGGCACGAGCAACGTCTCGTACTGGGGACCGAACTTTACGGATTCGTCGCGTTCCGTTACAAGCAACTCGTTCGGATCGAAATAGATAATGTACTGAACCTCATCGGCGTCGTTTGGATCGAACAGCCATTCGGCATCCGGAGCGCGCCAACTCAAGACGGTGTCCACCGCAACGCGTTCGGCCCGGTGGGCAGGATCCGGGTTGCCGGCGGAAAGGCCCCACATAACGCTCTCGATACGAGACTTTGACAGCGCTTCGTCGTAGATACGAACCTCATCCAGAAAGCCATACCACCCGCAATCACTGGCTTCAGGACGGTTGCCGATAAGCACCGGCTGATTGTTGGTATTATACTGGGTTGCCGGAATACCATCTGTCCTGATTGCTGCAAGCTGCCCATCGAGATAGACCTCCAGCGACGTCCCTGGAGTGAAAACTGCTGTATAATGGACCCATCGATCCAGAGGCATTGAAGGACTTTGGGTCAGCCCGACAATACTACTTGCGTTGCTTGCAACCTGCATCATGGTTGCAAAAGGAACATTATTTGCAGACTTCTCAATTCCCGTGGAAAAAGCCCGACGCCCGCCTGCTCCCATCTTGCCAACGATGCGACTGTTTCTGGCGCCGTGGAGCGGATTGGTGCTGTCCAGGTACACCCATGCGGCAATGGTCATCGCCCCGCTCATCTGAAACTCGGGCGGATTGCCTACATTAATGTTGTCGCCGCCGCCACCGGCAAACGACATTGCGCCCGAAGGATTGC
>JAWLHD010000199.1:0-7272 GCA_041690555.1 Anaerohalosphaeraceae bacterium | reverse complement strand
CTCCGCCGACACCACCGTCGCGATCCGCAGATCGACCTTCATGAAATCCTCAATCGTACACTCCGCCGCAATAGGTTCATCCAGCGCCAAAGCCTTCGCCGCCGGCGCCGCGCTGTCCCTGCTCTCTTCAACCATGGCATCCACCTTTTCCTTTTCCACCCGTTCAACCAGCCGCTCGAACTCGCCGATCGTATGTCCTTCTAGTATCGCGTCGACATCCGCAAACGTCAGCGCCTCGACCTTCAAAAACCGCTCAATTTTCCCAGCATACCGCGGCAGCACCGGCTTAAGATAAATCGTCAGAATCCTCACCGCATTGATCACCGCCGTCAGCGTCGTCCGCGTCAGCTCCGCATCTGTCTTGATCGTCGTCCACGGCGCCTTGTCGTCCACATAACGGTTCGCCTCATCGGCAAGCGCAGCAATCGTTCGAATCACCGACGCATAGTTAAGCCCCTCGTAATCCGCAACGATCCGCGCCTTTGCCGCCTGCAATCGCTCCACAAGCGCCCGCCCCTCCGCATCCAGACGCCCCAACCGGCCGTCCAGCTTCTTCGTCAGCATCGGTCCCGACCGACTCGCCAGATTCGCTAACTTGCCCACCAGATCTGCGTTGACCTTCGCAACAAAATCGTCAAGGTTTAAATCGATATCGTCCACGCCGCTGGACAGTTTGCTCGCGTAGTAATAACGCAAATACTCCGGATCGAGATGCCGCAGGTACGTCTCGGCCTTGATGAACGTCCCCTTGCTCTTGCTCATCTTCTGCCCGTTGACGGTCAGAAACCCGTGCACGAACAGCTTGTTCGCCGTCTTGAAGCCCGCACTGATCAGCAGTGCCGGCCAGAACAGAGCATGAAAATACATGATGTCCTTGCCTATGAAGTGATACAGCTCCCATTCCGGACTGTTCCAAACCTCGTCGAAGTCCAGCCCGTGCCGGTTGCAATAGTTCTTGCACGACGCCATGTACCCGATCGGCGCATCCAGCCACACGTAGAAGTACTTGTTCTCCTCACCCGGAATTTTAAACCCGAAGTAAGGCCCGTCCCGAGAAATGTCCCAGTCCTTAAGACCCGTCTTGAACCACTCGTCCAACTTGTTCATCACCGACGCATGCACGTGCCCCCCTTCGATCAGTGCACTCAGCCGGTCCCCGTAATCCCCTAACTTGAAGAAGTAGTGCACGCTGCTGCGCCGCACCGGCGTCGATCCGCAATTGGCGCACGTCGGATTGATCAGCTCCGTCGGCTGGTGCGTCCCCCCGCACACGTCGCACGAGTCCCCATACTGGTTCTCCGCCTTGCACCGCGGACAAACGCCGCGGATATACCGGTCCGGCAGCCACATGTCGCAATTGGCGCAGTACGCCTGCTCCACGTCGCGCTTCTCGATCGAGCCGTTTTCCAGCGCACGGGCATAAAGCAGCTCGCTGAACTGCCGGTTCTCCTCCGAATGCGTGGAGTAGTAGTTGTCGAACTCCACCAGAAATCCCGCAAAGTCCCTAACGTGTTCTGCATGTACCCGCCCGATCAGCTCCTCCGGCGTAATCCCCTCCGACCGCGCACGAATCATGATCGCCGTCCCGTGCGTGTCGTCCGCACAGAAGTAATAACACCTGTTGCCGCACAGCTTCTGAAACCGCACCCAGATATCCGTCTGCAGATACTCAACAAGATGCCCGATATGAATCGGCCCGTTGGCATATGGCAGCGCCGATGTTACGACGATACTCCGCGTCATAAGTCCTTCCCTGTCTGTGTCTGACTGTCACCGCCGCTGTTATCGCGTTTTGCGTCGGCTCTCCGTTCGCCCCCTCGATCGTCATTTTTCGCCGGGCGATTCCGATTGCGGCCTCGTCCTCTGCGCCGCTTGTTCGAGTTCCTGCGATCCTGCCCGCTCCCCTCATCAGGCCGACGGTCTTGGCGCCCCGTCTCAACCGATGCAGGCTGTTCATTATCGCTGGCCGCGCGCTCCTGTCTCGCCCCGTAGCTCTGCGTCTTGGGTCGCGGCGCAGACATGTCTATGCCGCAGCCAAACTCGTCGCCGTCGAAAAAATCATCCTCCGGCTCCAAACCTGCTTCGTCCTTCCTGTCAACCGCGGGCGCCCGTTCGACCGGACGACCGTCTATGGATTCGATCTCATCGAGCGGGTACGCCGCCCGGTCGCCCTTTGCGTCCTGCACCAGCACCAGTTGAGTCAGAATCTGAACCCCCACCACCCTGCCTTCGCCGTGCGGAGTCTTGACCACCGCGTTCTTGCGCGGTAGCCGCACCTTCAAGTCGCGATACGTATCGTCCTCGTACCGCAGGCAGCACTTAAGACGACCGCAATGCCCCGAAATCTTCGTAGGATCCAGCGTGGCCTTCTGCAACTTCGCCATCCGCATGTTCACCGGCTCAAGGATCTTCAAAAACCGCCTGCAGCAGCATTCCTGCCCGCAACTCTCGAAGTCGCTGACCAGCTTAGCCTCGTCCCGCGATCCGATCTGCCGCAACTCGATCCGAGTCTGATATTCGCGCGCAAGCCGTCGAACCAGTTCGCGAAAGTCAACCCGCCCATTGCTCGTAAAGTAAATCACTATCCGCTCACCGCCGAACAGGTGCTCGCTGTCAACCACCTTCATGGGCAGGTTCATTTCCTCGATAAACCGCGTGCAGCACTTGCCTTCTTCGATTGCGCTGGCTTCGAGGTGCTTTTCTTCCATTATGTCTTCCGGGGTTGCGAAACGGACGAAAGTGCCGCCTTCGGCTATTGGGAAGTCTTTTTGGGGGGCGTTAAAGTACTGTTCGACCTGTTCGGGGGTGTATTTGAACTGTCCTGCGCGGTAGCTGTACTGGCCGACGACGGTACCTAACTCCAGGCCGCGACGGGTTTTAATGACAACTCGGGAGTTGACTTTCGGGATTTCGGACTCGTGATGTTCGAACCAGCCGAGGAAGCTCATTCTTCCGTAGCGAATGAGCATGAGCTTCTTTTTTGGCTGTGTTTTGGGCTTTGGTGCTTCCGGCTGAGCCATTTTTGCTTGTATCTTTCAGTAAAAACCGCCGTTTTTCACTCTAATGCGTTCGTGAAAATGTCCAACGCGGCGGATATGCGCTGTTTTTCGTGCACGTTTTTTCACATTTTATGCGGAAATTATACGAGAGGACGCCAAATTTAGCAAGAATTCCTCGAAAATCAGCTTTTCGTTTACACTTGCTTCGACCCAGCGGATGCTCTCAAAGAGCTTTGCGATGACCCGGGCGCTTTGTTCGGGGTCAAATCGGCGGGCAATAGTGTTAATGGGGTCGCTTTGATCTGCATTTATAAGTATGGGTTGGTTTTTCATGTGGAGTTTCATGGCGTCGGTGAAGACGGCGGCGGCCATCCTTAACAGTCCTTTTGCCGCGCGTCTGGCGAGGTCTGTTTTGCTGGTATTGGTTTCGAGTTCGGACCATGCCTGGGTGAGGCGTGAAGCGGCGTCGCCCATCCATGCGGCCAGGTCGAGCGAATCTTCGAGCTTCAGTTTGGCCAGCGAGTCGACGAGTTGTCGCTTGATCTCGTAGGAGGTTGTGTTCTTCGGGGCGAGGGTTGCCCAGGCGATGGCGGCACCCATGCTGCCTTCGCTGAGGCGGGCCCAGTATTGGGCCTGGGTCATGTCTATGCCGCGGTTTGTCAGCGCGGCGACGACGTGGGATTCGTCGACGGGGCCGAAGCGGACGATCTGGCAGCGGGACTGCGTGGTTGGCAGGAGGCGATCGGCGCGGCTGCAAAGCAGGATTATGCAGCAGTGTTTGGGGGGTTCTTCGAGGAGCTTGAGGAGGGCGTTCTGGCTGGAGGCGTTGAGGCGTTCGGCTTCGCGGATGACGTAGACGGTGCAGTCGCTCATGAGGGGACGGAGGGGGGCCTTGTCGATGAGGAATTCGCGGATGACGGAGATGGGTAGGTCCTGCTTGGCCTCTTTGCCCTTGTCATCGACGGTGAATGGACGGAGTTCTTTTTCGATGAGGTGGTAGTCGGGGTGGCCGTCGCCTTCGAAGACTCGGCAGGAGTCGCATTTGCCGCAACTGTCGCGGGAGGAAAAGGTGTCTGACACCTTTAATTCAAGGGGGCTGCGGCAGAGGAGCATTTTGGCCCAGGCGCGTGCTGTGGTGCGTTTGCCGACGCCGGCGGGACCGGCGAAGATGTACGCCTGGGCCAGGCGCCCGGCGTTCATCGCACGCTGCAAGGCCTCAATGGCCCGCTCCTGACAGAATATGTTTTTCAGTGACACTCACACCTCGACGAATCTGCCCCGGCCGTCGGCGAAACGCGACGGCAGTTTGATTTCCGGCCCGCGAAGGCTGCACCTCGGCTCTTAGGCCGGGCGGCATCATACCAGAAGGATTGTCTGAAAACGAGGGTTTTTCCGCGTTGCGCCGTGGAAACGCGATTGCCCGCTTGTCAGGGGCCGTTCGGCCATTGCTCGGGGTTCCTTTGTGCTGCGATCCTGCCAGGTTCTTCACTTGAGAAGACGCACGGGCAGGCGGGATTTCAAAGGTGGCCGTAGCTCTGTGGCGGAGATCGATACTATCTACGAATAATTAGTCTGGGTTCGTTAAATTTAGCCCGGGTGGGTGGGGTGAAAAGAAAAGACCATCCCTTCCGATGTGAGTGGAAGGGATGGCCCTGGTTGCGTAGCCGAAGCTTGTCGGTTCCGTCCGGGTTTTGCAGTGTTGTATTCACCCGGGGACCGACGCTGCGCCGGATCTCTAATACAGCAGGTTCTCCTTGAGGCTATTTTCCTGGAGCCACGATTCGGCGAACATGGCCAGGTCGGTCATGTCCTGTCTGCAGTCGCCGTTGAAGTCGTACTGCAAAGGTGTATAGCCGGCCGGGTTATTCCTGGCCGCCTGGCAACTGTCGGCGTAAACGACGATCTGCACCGTGGCCTCGGCCGTATTGCCGGCGAGATCCGCTGCCCAGAGGTTGAGGAGGTAGACGCCCGTTGTGTCAAACGTGATAACGGGGTTCACCTCGCCGGCATCAGAGATGTCGACCGTGCTGTCGAGCGGCTGCTCTACGACGGACCAGAGGACGACGTCCAAATCGTTCGTCTCATCGCTGACCGCGGCATTCGGCACGACGCTCGCCAGACCGGCTTCAAGCCACGTGAGCACATTCTGGCCGGCATCGACGGCGGGACCAGTGGTCACGGTGCTGAACGACCATATGGGGCCGTACACGACGACGGGCTTGTCGTAGATTTCGGGATTTACGGCGTTCGGCTCGCGAACGTTGGCGACGATGCGCCAGTAGTAGATCCTGTCCATCGTTAGTCCCGTATACGCATACGCTGCACTCGGATCGGAGGCGCTGACCGGCAGTATCCCCGTCGCGTTGCCCGTGCCATCGAGCAGCATGGGTTCGCCCGGCAGATTCGGCTCGCTAACCAGTTGCCGGTTCGCATCCAGGTAGATCGTGTAGCTGTCGACCTGGACGTCCGCCGTCTCGCTATAGGTCCACTGCAACGTCACATCGACGGGTACGTTGGCGCCGTTGATGTCCGGCAGGGCCGCGGGATAGACCGGAACAACACCGGGAAGCCCATCGTAATAAATGTTCGCAATCTCCTGGGCCGAAAGAATTCCGCTGTAGATCCGGATGTCGTCGAGAAGACCCTGGAAGTGCTGGTTTGCGGCGGCGTTGGGGCGGTGCGCAAGTCGTACCGTGCCGCCATTCCAGTTGTCGTCGGCATGGGTCGGGTGGCTGACGTCAAGCACGCCGTTGATGTAGATTTGCATCGCGCCGGTGCCGCCCGCCGACGACAAACTCGCCGTCATCGCCACGTGGATCCATTGCCCCTCAGGGGCAGGTTTGCTGGACAGTGGAAAGAATTCTTTTGTGCCGGCCGCATAGAAATTACTGCCGATCTTGCCGTTATCCACCGTACCGTCGGCCTGAATCGCGGCTTCCCATTGGTCGGCCGCCGAAATGAGGCGTTTGTACGCGCCGGTCACGGGAGGCATCGTTCCCGTGTCGAGGTTCAGCCAGAACGTGATCGTCATGATCTTTAGGTTGGCGGCACTGAAGTTGGGTATGTTGACGTGCGCATCAGTGGTCCCGTCAAAATGAAGGGCCCTTCCGACCATACCTTCCACCGACGTGACGCCGGCGCCGGCGACAGATCCATTTTTCCCCCCCACGGAGTCGGCGATGATCGCACCGGCGCCGGTGCTGGTCTCATCGAGCGTCCAGTGGTGTACAAGGGTGGCCGCAAAACCGGTGGCATGGGGCAACAGCAGGACAAGCAAACAAAGCCAAAGCAGAAACAGGGGAGTCGATCCGTTGGTGTTCAGCAACCTGCTCACATTGTGTCCTCTCAAGAAACAATGCTGTTTTAAGGAGCCACTTGCAAACCCCCTCAAAGTGCGATGGAACGCTCCAGTCGCCAACCATTAAGGAAGGAAGGCAAGTTTACCTCAAGTACCATTATAGCCTGCGACACCCAATGCGTACAAGCCCCCCTTTTTTTGGAAATATCTGTAACTTCCGCTTTTACAGGATGTTATGTTCGCCATGTCATGTCATGTCATGTCATATCTTCCGTCGTGAACGGCCGCAGCTCTTTTTCGATCAGATGGTAATCCGGATGGCCGCCGCCTTCGAAGACGCGGCACGATTCGCACCGGCCGCAACTGTCATTAAAGCTGAGGTCAGCGGCCTTCTCCTGCCGCCGCTCGCGGCAGAGGAGCATTTTGGCCCAGGCGCGTGCTGTGGTGCGTTTGCCGACGCCGGCGGGACCGAAGATGTAGGCGTGGGCAAGTCTTTTAGCGGCGAGGGCGCGCTGGAGGTCGCCGATGGCGCGTTCCTGGCAGAATATATCTTTTAGCGACATTTGTCTGGCTACCTAATCCACTGAGATCTTTATTACGAGTCGGCGGCGGGGCGGTTTGGACTGAGGACAAGCCGCCGGCCGGCGACAGTACAGTAGCAGAATCCGGCGGAAGTTCAAGGATGCTTGTGGTCTGAATGTCGAATGCTGAAGTTTGAGTATTGAAGTGTTGTTTCGCGACCGGCGCGGCGGGACTGCCCGTGCGGATCGGCAGCTTCGCTGTGGCATGAGAAGGTCGGCTTTATATGGACCGATGGGCGGGATACACAAGAAACGTTCAGAAACGTGGGTGGCTAACTACAGTTGACGAATCTGGAGCTATAGTTTAGTATAAACCAAGAAAAGTTGCTGTTTGAAAGTCCAGTGGACTCTGACGTCTCTGCCGAAACCGCCACATTCAGGTCATGGGGTAAAG